>NZ_CP015125.1:0-55000 GCF_001653755.1 Dokdonia donghaensis DSW-1
TTAATATTACCAGCATATAGTGCAAAAAATGCTGTAAATAATATAGTAGCAATAAATCCTGATACCACTCCATTAGTAAGTCCGTCTGTGTAGCTAAAAGCAGATCCGTTCTTAATCTTTGTATACTTAATCACCTCGTAAATACCAAAACCTACAATCACGCCATTAAAGAGCGAGAACATAACATTGGTATGAAGGTTAAATAATGCGAGTACTAAAAAATATGCGATGAGCCCTCCTGCCATTGCGATGGCAAAACGTATGGGCATTGTGAATTTTGACATAATGTTTATCTTTTTTCTTTTAAAGATAAACAAATATTGAGTAAAAATCATAAGTGACTGTTAAATAACACTTTAACAACCTGTTAAGAAACTCCTAACTTACTGAAGATGTCCCATATAACCACTCCCGCACTTAGAAATATTAAGAGAATGCTTAGTACCCACCTGCGGAATCTCAAGTACCGTCACTTAAAGACACAATCTCTTGCTGCACTCCCTTTACCTCATTACCAAAAACAACAGCATACCTCTCCCCTTTTACAGGTAAACTTGTCTAGCATTACTGCATCTTCTGCTTGCTCTATAGCACAAAGCTTCACACCTTGTTCTTTTAATTTTTGAGAAAGCGCTACTGAGTCTTCTACATACTCCCACGCTACAGCATCTGTTGCTCCCAGTGCTGTTTTTTGAATATCGCGATGCGGCGGTGTAGCTGTGATACCACACAAATACACCTTTTCAACAAGGAAGGCATCTGCAGTGCGAAAAACCGAACCTACATTGTTGAGACTCCTTATGTTATCCAGCACGATAATAAGTGGCGTTTTTTCTGCCTCCTTAAATCTGCAACCGTTTTTCTGTTGAGTTCGCTATTCTTAAGCTTTCTATTATTCACGATGATAAAATATCTAGTATGGAGATGGTGTAAAAGATGGTGGTTTACGCTTTCGCGAAAGCGTACTTATACTACTTCTGGTTATACCCAAAACGTTTGAGCTGGCGCTCGCTGCTTCTCCAGTTCTTATTTACTTTTACATAGAGCTCAAGGTGCACCTGCTTACCAAAGAATTTTTCTAAATCCTTACGAGCCTCCACTCCCACTCGCTTAAGCGCAGTTCCTTTATGACCTATAATGATACCTTTCTGGCTATCACGCTCCACCATAATTACAGAGCGCATACGTATGATCTCATCTTCTTCAAAAAAGTCTTCTGTATCTATCTCTACTGCATAAGGAATTTCTTTCTTGTAGTGCATAAGATTTTCTCACGTATGATCTCATTTACAAAAAGCGCTCTGGCTTATCTGTAAGTTGGTCTTTAGGGTAAAATGCTGGAGACTCTGGCAATAGCTCTATAATTCTATTAAACACTTGTGGCACACCAAAGTTTTCAAGTGCAGAGATCGCAAAGACCTCAGCATTTGGAACTTTTTCTGACCACAGTTTTAACGCCTCGCCTAGCACCTCTTCATTACCCTTGTCTATTTTATTAATGAGTAATAAAACGGGAATCTTTGCACCACGTATTTTATTAAAAAACGCTTCGTCTTTGAGCTCCTTTTCTCCTAGCTCTACTATGTAAAGTAGCACATCTGCATCTTCAAAGGCGCTTTTTACAAAGTCCATCATAGAGGCTTGTAGCTCGTATGCCGGCTTTATAATACCTGGGGTATCGCTCAAAATCATCTGAAAGTCCTCTCCGTTTACAATACCTAGTATAACGGTGACGTGTAGTTTGTGCTTTTGAGGTAATGATACTTAGGCGCTCACCCACAAAGGCATTCATAAGCGTACTTTTACCCACATTTGGGTTTCCTATAATATTTACAAATCCGGCTTTGTGCGACATAGTGTTTCTTTTAGGCAAAGATACTTTAAATAGTACGTTTGCCTTTATGGATATAAAGAGTTATTAATTATGCAAATGATGTGTGGTTATGGGAGGTATTACGCTTTCGCGAAAGCGTACTAATTACGATCTAGGTTTTGCCAGGGCTCTGTCATATAACACGATGCTCCCAGCCACTGCAACATTAAGGCTTAGGGTAGAAGAGAACTTTACAAGAAAGTGAGATCTATCTATCGCTTCACGTGTAAGGCCGTGATCTTCTGCCCCTAGTAAATAAACACAGCGCCTGGGGTGCTCAAAAGTCTCTAGCGGTTGTGCACGCTCATCTAGCTCTACACCTACAATGCGAGCACCTTTAGGTAAGTGGTTAAAAAAGTCATCAAAATTATCATAATGATAATAAGGCATCGCACTTACAGCATTATGTGTATCACTAGCCTGCTTTGCATATCTATTACCTATAGTAAAAATGAAACTAGCACCTAGGTTTTGAGCAGATCGCCACAAGACACCCAGATTTTCTGGTGTTTTACCATTCTGGATACCTATCCCAAAAAACTCATTTGTAAAATTATCTGGCTGCATATATATGAGACTATGATATAAATAAAAAAGAGACCATCATAGCTGAGGCCTCTTTTATTTTACATACTATCTGGTCTACCCTTCAAGCGTTTTTCGATCTTCTTTTTCTTTTCTGTGAGACGCTTCATTGCATCCATTATTTCAGAGTCCTTAGTCTCTTTAAAAATCTCATTCAGTGCAAGAATGAGGCGTTTTGCTTCTCTTGAAGCTGCAACGCGATCACTGGTGGACATATTGCTCATTGAAGCATTCTCAAAAGCCACCGCTTCTTCCATTAATTTCATACAGTATTTCAAATTTTGGCGAATGTAATGTAACTCACCATATTATACAAGATTTACCTATAAATACTTACACTACTCGTATTTAAATAATTGATAATGAAGCACAAAAGGCACGAAAAGTCCTACTTTCGCGGTTAATTAATAGGCTTTTTTACAAAAAGGTAATACCCATTTATTAGCAATATCGCAACATTAGTTACGATTACTGGTATACTTGACAACAATACTCCATACACCACAAAAAATGCACAACCCACTGAGTTTACAATACGTAGTGTACGTATATCTTTAAACAAAAATGACAACAGCACAAATAAACTGGCTAGATAACCGATAATTTCGGTAGGATTAATTTCCATAATACTTGTTTTTAATTTTTTGACACTCTTAAGCTCTCATAATTTATTTCATATCACAAATCATCTAGCGCTTCAAGAACAACAATGTTATTGCATAAAAAAAGTCTCAACTTGTGATTGAGACTTTTTACTTAGTAGCGGGAACTGGACTCGAACCAGTGACCTTCGGGTTATGAGCCCGACGAGCTGCCTACTGCTCTATCCCGCGATGTATGTTCCAGTAACACGTTTCTTGATTAGGCCATCAGTACTGCGTTAATTGGAGTGCAAATATACAACCGTTTTTGTCATATATAAAAGGAAAATGTAGGATATTTTTTTAATTATTCGCAACCATCACATAGACAGGTATATCTGTAACAATATATATAATTGAGAGTAGGTAATACTGTATTAAAATCTCAAATACTACCTCAAGATGTACAAAATAGAAATGAGAAATGACTTATTGTTCAATATCAAGAGCCTCAAAACCTACAAGTTCTTGCGCCTCAAAAGTAGTGCGTACTTCTATAGGGTTGCAACACACCTCACAATCTTCTACATAAACCGTACTCACAGATGGATCTAATAACATAGACACCTCTTCCCAGCAATACGGACATTGAAAAAAATGCTCATACATAATGTAATCTTTTGTTGCGCTTTCGCGAAAGCGTAATTAACCTAGAACTTCACATTAAGTAGTTGCCCTGTGAGCTGCAGCAGTGTTATCTCTGCCAGCTTTGCGGTGTACTTTGCAGCGTTCTTAGTGGTTTGTGCGTTGAGCAAGTTAAGTTGAGCTTGTCTAAACTCTACACTACTCACCTGCCCAAGTTTAAATCGTTCTTGTGATCTATCAAAGTTAGCCTGACTTGTAATTACATTTTGCTCTTGTAGTTCATAAATTTTAAGAGCATTAAGATAATCACCTTTTGCATTTGCTATATCTCTTAGTACTTGCTGTTGTAGCTGTTCTTGAGTATACTTTTGATTTTCTAAAAATATCTTTGCATTTTTTACTCCTATAATAGAGCGGCCTCCGTCAAAGAGATTCCACTGTAGGGTTGCGCCGGTTTGAAAACCTGTAGACGTGCTTGAGGCAAGAAAATTTGTAGCAGGAAAGTTACCCTCTGTCCAGCCATAACTACCTGTAAGACCTATTGTAGGTAAAAGCAAAGATTTAGCTTGTTTAATTTGATAATCACTTATAGTAATATTTTGCTCTGCCTGTAATATAGACACGTTATTTCTTATACCTTCACTTATATAACCTTCTACCTCAAGTGGGTTTACAAAGGTAACTGTAGTATCTGCACTCTTTAAATCTTCTAGCTCTCTTGCGAGCACTACATTAAGATCTCGCTGTGCGTTGCGTAACTGCTGTCTTGTATTAAGAATATTTGTACTATCTGTTACAATATCTACCTGCGCATTGAGCACTTCTAATTTGTTTACTTGGCCATAATCAAATTGATATTGCGCACGCACCTCCCTAGCTTTTGAAATATCTAATGCGGTTTCTAAAACAGCTAAATTTTCTTCTATACGAGCCACTTCATAATACACAGAGAATAATTG
Source organism: Dokdonia donghaensis DSW-1 (assembly GCF_001653755.1). GTDB lineage: Bacteria > Bacteroidota > Bacteroidia > Flavobacteriales > Flavobacteriaceae > Dokdonia > Dokdonia donghaensis. The sequence continues at coordinate 4,644 of NZ_CP015125.1, forward strand.
AAGCATTACATTCTCTATAGTCTCCCTTGCCTGTAGCTTTGAGAGGCCATATTGCTCTTTTAATGTTTTATAATTATAATATCTACCTAGACCATCAAAAAGCGTATAATTAAGATTTATAGATGCGTTATAACGTGTGGTCTCTGCTCCATCTACAGTGCTTACATTACCATCTTGAAAGGTAGCCTCTTGATCATCTATACTATAATTTACACCTGCATTACCTGTGAGGGATGGCAAGTAGCCACTATTTAATATACTTTTATTGTTTTCGGCTATGGTAACTTGATTATTAGCGAGTAGTATCCCAAAGTTATTCTCAAGCATTATCTGCACGGCTTCTTCTTTTGTGAGCAATTGTGCCGGGAGGTCTTGTGCATACGCTTTCGCGAAAGCAAAAAACAATACCATAGCAACTATACTTTTTATAAAAGATTGTTTCATCTGTTTGCAGTCATTTTAAGTAATAATGTTTCTAGCGTACGTCTTTGCACTAGGTTGTCTTGATTTGCCCTTATGAACTCAATATCATCTATATGAAAAACGAGTTCACCTTCTTCTTCTTCAATCCCGAGCTGGCTACTTAGGTAAGTTTGAGCTCCAGGTAGTCCTCCTTTTTTTATAGTTACTTCATCTCCAGATTTAGTAAGCAAAAAGCTATTAAAATCTAAAAAGCGCTCTATGCCTGATAGCATTTTAAAACCTACAAGTCCAGCAGTAATCATTAACACATACATAAACAACTTATCAAGTCCAAACTCGTTATCGCCGGTAAAAATTGCAACGAGTAGCCAGAAAGCTATAAGCCCTACAAGTGACAGTAACACTCCTAGTACTATGGATATGATATCCATAATTTTTGCTTTGGAAGTGCGCTTTACTATAATCTCTCCTGTGGTTGTGTTTTCTTCATAATGAAAGCCTAGTTCTTCTAGGTTTTCAAGATTTGCGATGGCCGCTTCTTTTTGTGCAATTTGCTCTTCTAGCTTTTCTGTAGAAACATCAATAGATCTATTTCTAATAGTATCTAGCAAGTTAAGTTTTGCTTCGTAAGTAAGCTTGTCGCTATGCTCTAGCACGGCAACAATTTCTCGCGGTGTATGATTTTTATACAAATTCATTTTACGCTATATCTGTTTTAGGCTTAAAGGCAACTTGAAGCTCTTGGTTGTCATTATCGTGCTCTTCTTCCATTTCCTTTACGGCTCTCTCTTGATTTTCTCTAGCTGTCTTTCTTCCCTTCTGTAACATATCTGTAGTGGTCTTTACCCAGTTGCTAAATGATAAAAAGATAGGAAGCATTACAAGCGTAAGTACCGTTGCAAAGCCTATCCCGTATGCAATAGATATTGCCATAGGGATTAAGAACTGTGCTTGTCTACTCTCTTCAAAAATAAGCGGAGCAAGACCAGCAATAGTTGTGATTGAGGTAAGAAAGATAGCTCTAAATCTAGAACGACCAGCATCAAAAATAGCATCCTCAAAGGTCATACCCTCTCTTAGGTTAGTATTAAACTTACCTATAAGTACCAAGCCATCATTAACCATAATCCCTATCAAGGCTATAATACCAAGCATAGATAATATGTTAAGCGGGAAATCGTGTATCCAGTGCCCCCAGGCTACTGCCGGTAAACTCAATGGTATGAGAAGCAATAACATCAACGGCTGACTATAACTTCTAAAGGTAAATGCAATCACTATATAAATAAGTAATAGCACCGTAAGGCCTACAGGTATAAGTGAGTCTGTAAGTTTACCTGCCTCTCTGTTTTGACCTTCGTATGATGGTGTTACTGTAGGATACTTAGATAATATCTCTGGCATCACGTTAGTACGCAAATCTGTCATTACATCTGTGGCACTTACTTCTTTTGGGTTTTTGAGATCTGCAAGTATTTGTATCTCCCTTCTACCCTCAAGGTGGTTTACTGCCACATCACCACGCTCAATAGTGTAAGATGCTATCTCATTGAGAGGCACCTTTGCTCCAGATGGCGTAGTGATACGCATATCATCTAGATTAGATATAGATGATCTATTATCCCGATCATAACGCACCCATACTCTTATCTCATCTTGACCTCTCTGAAAGCGCTGCGCTTGTGCCCCAAAGAATCCTGCTCGTACCTGTGCCATTACAGTTTGCAAATTGAGTCCCAGTGAGTATGCAGACTCGTTGAGCTCTAATCTAATTTCTTTAATACCCGCAGGGTCGTTATCTGTTATATCTTTTAAAACTGGGTTTGTCTCTAAGGACTTCTTCAGTTCTTCCTTTGCGGCTTTAAGCTCTGCAATATTATTACCCAATAGAGAAACAGCTACTGGACTTCCTCCGAAGTTACCTCCACCTCCATACACAAGGCTTTCTTTACCTATAACAGGCCCCACCTTTTCTTGTATCATATTACCTACAATATCTGAGGTCACTTCATTAGGTCGCTCTTCTCCTGGCAATAAATTTATACTCAAAGAGGCTGTAGAGGTACCTGGGCCAATGTTTTTGATAATGTTTTCAAACATTGGGCCGTCTATTTCATTTTTATACTTTTCAGTGAGCTCTTTATTAGTCTCTATAACCTTTTCTTCTATCATAGAGATAATACTATCTGTAATAGCGGCATTTGTACCATTAGGCATTTCAAGACTTATTCTCACATTGTCACTCGCCACTCTCGGGAAAAACGCTCCACGTATAATACCCGCCTCAAAACTCCCAGAAGTGAGTAAAATAAAGGCAATAAAAATTGAGAACATCAAAAACTTATAATCAAGCGCAAACCTTAAAACTGGGCTATACACACGATCACGTAACCAGACCATAATACGGTCTCCAAACTCATTTATATAACGCAGATTTGAGAATAGCTTTGCCATTCCCTTTTTAGGCTTATTACTTTGTGCTCGCAATGCCTTAGAATGTGCAAGGTGAGCTGGCAGTATAATGAGGGCTTCTACAAGAGAAACAAGCAACGTAAGCATTACTATAACCGAAACCTCTCCGAAAAACTCACCTATTCTTCCATCCAAAAATAAGAAAATACCAAAAGCCAGAATCGTTGTAGTGATTGCCGAAAGTATAGGAGGCAACACTTCCATTGTTCCATCTACAGCAGCTTGTATAGGTGTTTTACCACGTTCATAATGCTGGTAGATGTTTTCTGCTATCACAATACCGTCATCTACCAGAATACCTATCACGATGATCATCCCAAATAATGATAATACATTAATCGTCACATTAAAATAGCCTGCAAGCATAAACATCCCTAAGAATGCCACGGGAAGTCCAAAGGCTACCCAGAATGCTAGTCGAGTATTTAAGAATACTGATAGAAACAATAGCACTAAGAGCATCCCTACAATAGCATTTTCAGTAAGGAGGGCAGTACGCTGTACAAGGGTTATAGATAAGTCACTTACAACAGCAAGTTGCACATTATTATATTTAGCATTAAAGTCTTCTATATACACTTTTGCCTTTTCTGCGGCGCCTATAAGATCTTCTGTATTTGTAGAGGTTATCGTCACATTTACAGCAAGATTTCCATTAAAGTAGTTTGCATTAGGTGTTTCAGAAAAACGATCTCTTACCTCTGCCACGTCTTTAAGGCGTATCGTTTGCCCGCTTGCGTCTGATCGCACTATTACATTAGACAACTCATCCCCGTAGTAAGCTCTATTATTTGCACGTATAAGATACTCTTCGGCTTCCGTTTTTATAGACCCGCCTGTAGTGAGAATATTAGATGTGCTTACCGCCTGAGATACATCTGCAAAAGACAAATCGTAAGCAAGTAAACTGTTTTCATTTACAGCTATCTCAATTTCTTCTTCAGGATATCCAGATATTGCTATTTGAGAAATACCATCTATACCCCTCAGGTCATTTTCTACCTGTCGCCCTATTTGTTTTAAAGTCTCAAGCGATACGTTTTCTCCGCTTATAGAAAAAGATATAGTTTGCCTTATAGCCTCAACTTTTGCTACCACTAGAGGCTCCATACCAGAAGGAAATGATGGTACGCGATCTACAGCGTTCTTTACTTCAAGAAGCATAAAATCAATATCCTTCCCTTTTTCTATCTCTACATTTATAGTTCCGCTATTTTCTCGTGAAGTAGATGTTACACGCTCAACGCCATCTAATCCTTTAAGGTTATCTTCTATTTTAAGTACAATACCTTCTTCTACCTCTTGCGGAGATGCACCTGGGTAAGCAACACTTATATTAATATTTTTTGAATCTACTAGTGGAAAGAATGAAGAATTAAGTGACAAGGCACCATAAATACCAAACACCACAAACATTAACACGATAACGTTTACAGCTACGTGATACTTAATAAAATATTCAATGACTTTGCGCATCTTACTCTGCTTCTTCTTGTGATGATTCCTTATCTGAATAGATCTTTACAAGCATACCTGCATATGCTCCAGGTACTGGCTTGCTTACTATCTTTGTACCTTCAGGTATACCCTTTACAACTACTTCCTTATCAGAAAAGTAAACTGGGTTTACCGCTATCACATCTAGGATAGAATCACGCACCATAAAAAGTTCATTATTTGGCTGTAATAATCCTCTTGGTAGGGATATTGCTTCCTGCTCTTCTTTTGCTTGTAGCAATGCCTCTAAGTAAACACCTTCTCTAAGCCCTTCTCCTTGTACTTCTATATAAGCATTTATAGTTTGTGAGTCTTGATTTATATTACCATTAACTCGAGTTACCTTACCAGTATAGGTTTGCTTGCCGTCTATGGTAGATAGTGTCACCTCATTGTTTACTTGTAATAAATCTGCATAATTCTTACTTATAGCAACTTCTAGCTCATATAAACTTGTATCTATAAACTCACCTAGCTTTTGCCCAGATCGCACCAGCGTTCCTTCTGTAACTAGAGCTTCTGTTAGAACTCCTGTAAATGGAGCGGTTATTCTGTATTTACCTAGACGTTGCTCTAAATTTTTTACATTATAATAAGCCGTTTGTATATTTCTCCCCGAAATGAAATAGCCTTCTTTTTCTGATGTTATTTCTGGTAAAGGTGGAGTAGCCTTGCTTACGTCAAAGTTATTTAGATATGCTTGCCATTTTGGGTAAGCTTTTGGGTAGTCAAGACGCAAATCTGGCATTATAGAAGTGATCTGGTCATATAGCGCGCTTTTTTGTGACTGTACACTTGCATAGTACTCAGAGCTATTAAGACTAAGTAATGTTTGTCCTTTTCTATACTCTTGCCCTGGTTTAAAAAGCTTACTTCCTTTTTGAAGCACGCCCTGCACTTCAGAGAAGATTTCTAATCTTCTTTGTGCAACAAGATTTCCGTTTGCCGAAATTTCTATTGGCACAACCCCATTTACAGCATCTTCTACAAAGACTGTTTTTATAACTTTTTTAGGCTTAGGTCTTGTACGTTGATTACTTGCTACAATAGCTTTTGAAGCAAAAAAAGCTCCAATTATGAGTAGGACTCCTAACAGAGAGAGGATGATTTTACGCATCTATTTTATTTTGGTTGTTTTGATGGCTTGAGTACCAGTAGTGCAAATCTAAGTATGAAGCCGTAGCGCTGCTGTTAACGATGTCTTAAATTAAAAGCAAGAACGTGCGGTATTACTTACAAAACAACCTATTCCATATGTTAAAAGAAAAAACCAGCTTGTATCGCTGGTTTCTAAATCTATCTCAAATATATTACGCTTTCGCGAAAGCGCAAAAATACTAGTTTAACGCATCGAGCTCTTCTGTGATTTTCTCCCAGTCTTCCATAAAGCCGTCTAGCTTCTTTTTCTTGCCATTGTAAATGTCAAAAAAACTTGGGTCTGCAACTGTCTCATCATAATTAGTCGCCAGGGCAACGTCTAGCTCCTTGATCTCGCGTTCTATTTTATTAATATTAGACTCTACCTTACTTAGTCTATTATTAAGAGACTTGAGCTTTTTTTGATCTTCGTAAGATTTTTTTGTGCTCTTTACTGGTGCTTCTTTTTTTATAACATCTCGCTTTTCTACCTCTCTCAAGTTTGCAACCTCTCGCTGTTCTAGATAGTAATCTATGTCTCCCAGATACTCTCTTATGCGATGATCCTTAAACTCATATACTCTATCTGTGAGACCTTGTAGAAAATCACGGTCGTGAGATACGACTATAAGAGTCCCTTCAAACTGTTTGAGACTATCTTTAAGTACATTTTTTGATTTTATGTCTAGGTGATTTGTAGGCTCATCCATCACAAGCACGTTAAAGGGCTGCAGCATAAGCTTAGCAAGGGCTAGCCTGTTGCGCTCACCTCCAGAGAGTACACGCACATACTTATCTACCTCCTCTCCCCTAAAGAGAAAAGAGCCTAATATGTCTCGCACACGTGGTCTTGTTTTCTCATCTGCGGCATCTATCATCGTTTCCTCCACAGTTTTTGACCCGTCAAGGTATTCGGCTTGGTTTTGAGCAAAATAACCTATTTGTACATTATGCCCTAGCTTCACCTTCCCTTGGTGCTCGAGCTCTCCTACTATAATTTTTGCCAGCGTAGATTTACCTTGACCATTTTGCCCTACAAAGGCGGTTTTAGTATCACGCTCTACCAGCAAGTCTATACCTTGTAAAACGTTTTTATCTCCATAGCTTTTTGCAACCTCCTCTGCCTCTACCACAACCTTACCAGGTGTGACAGATACAGGAAATTTAAGCGTCATCACACTATTATCATCTTCATCTACCTCAATGCGGTCTATCTTATCTAACTTTTTTATGAGTGACTGCGCCATTGTAGCCTTTGAGGCTTTTGCTCTAAACTTTTCAATAAGCTTTTCTGTCTGCTCAATTTGCTTCTGCTGGTTTTTTTGTGAAGCCAGTTGCTGCTCCCTTATTTCCGAACGAAGCACAAGGTACTGCGTATACGGCTTCGGGTAATCATAAATGCGACCTAGCGAAATCTCTATAGTACGGTTAGTCACATTGTCGAGAAACATTTTATCGTGAGATACAATCACTACAGCTCCAGTATACCCTCGCAAGAAACTCTCAAGCCATATAATAGACTCTATATCTAAGTGGTTTGTTGGCTCATCCAGCAGTAGTATATCGTGATTTTGTAGTAAAAGTTTAGCTAGCTCAATACGCATACGCCACCCTCCAGAAAAGGTATCTGTAAGCTTATCAAAATCTTCACGCTTAAAACCTAGACCTTGTAATATACGTTCTGTCTCACCTTTATAACTATAACCGCCGTGTACTTCATACTGGTGTTGCACGTCGTTTATATCTATCATAAGCTGGTTATAGCTCTCACTCTCGTAGTCTGTACGTGTCGCTAGTTGCTCATTAATATGAGCAAGTTGACTCTCTAGTTTTTTAATTTCTTTAAAAGCCTCATAAGACTCCTCAAGCACCGTGCGGCCTTCTATAAAATCAATATCTTGCTTTAAGAAACCTATGCTTATCTCCTTCTCAATAGCTATAGATCCCGTATCATACTGCTGCTCGCCAGAAATGATACGCAGCATTGTAGACTTACCAGCACCGTTTTTACCCACAAGCCCTACTCGATCACCATTATTAAGTCTAAAGGTGATTTCTTCAAACAAATATTCGCCTTGAAAAGAGACAGAAAGGTTGTGAATATTAAGCATACGATATTAAGTAAAAGTTATAATTTGAAATCGGTGTGGTGGTGCAAAGATGCTTAAATTTGTACTTATAAACTAAGGAGATTATGGGAATTCTAAAAGGCACAAAACTCAACAGCATTCTTACTGGTAAATGTCCCGTTTGCCAGAACGAGTCTATGTATAAAAACTCAAATCCTTACATCTTATCTGAGACGCTCAAAATGCACGAGCGTTGCTCTCACTGCGGCACAAAATATAAGATAGAACCTTCTTTCTTTTATGGAGCAATGTATGTAAGCTATCCCGTAGGCATAGCATTTGCCACAGCCGCTTTTGTAATCACCTATTTCTTTTTTGAAGCTACGCTAGTAAATACATTTATCGCCATAGTAGGTACAATGGTCGTTTTTATGCCAGTTATTATGCGACTAGCACGCAACATATGGATTAACTTTTTTATGAAATATGACCCGAGTAAAGATCAACTGGTAAGTAAGTAAGTTTACGCTTTCGCGAAAGCATACTAAACCACATTGCTTACTACCTAGATCTCCAGTTTTTTGGGAAATCTCATTATATCAACCTCCTCAGTAAGCGGAATATTCTTTTCTATAAATTCAAATAGATAGTGTGCCAGCAGTGGCCCCGCCATTATCCCGCGCGTACCTAAGCCATTGAGCACAGCGAGCTGTTTATATGTAGGATGCACTCCTAATAGTGGCCTTCTGTCTCCTGTAGTAGGGCGTATACCCGCCTCTTGACTTACCACCTCATATGGTGTATTTACTAAAGCAGCAAACTTAGACTCTAACTCCTCGCGGGCTACCTGCGTGCTTTCCCAGTCCTTATCTGTCCAGTTATACGTTGCTCCTACTTTGTATAAATCCTCACCTAGTGGTACTACAAAAAATGATGTTTTGATAGCGGCGGTTAGCTTTAATTTTGGTGCCTTTATGATGATGTACTCCCCCTTGTTACCTACGAGTGGCAATCTGTTAAAATAGGGATTCTGCTTGATACCATATCCTTCGGCAAAGACTATGTGGGTCGCTTCATAACCTTGATACTGTACTCCGGCATCTGTAAGTGTGAGCTGTGCGTAGTTGAATTCCGCTTTCGCGAAAGCGGACATCTCTTCTAGATATTTTTCATAGTGCTCTTGCAATGTGGTAATGGCTATACGCCCTGTCTCTGCAACTTCTCCATAGTTATATGGTGCATCTATAAACTCACTGTCTGCCTTTACAAGAGGCGTTTTTACAAAACGCTCGAGCCCCTGCTTATCACTAGCAGCAAACCAATTATTTTGATCTTCTATAGAGTGAAACACCTTCCTCACGGGCATAGGGTACATAAACTGAGTATCTAGCTTTTCCTCAAGTTTTTTAAAATACGGAATCGCTAGATCAAACTGCGATACAGCTTTCCAAGGGAGGGAGTATCGTTTTAAAATTACAGGATTATAAAGACCGGCAGCTACCCTACTAGCACCTTCTACGCCCTTATCAAACACCATAAAAGTCTTACCTGCGGCTAGACATTGCTCACAAAAAGCAATACCAGCAAGACCTAGACCTACTATTATATAATCTACTTTACTCACAAAACAAAAATAAGGTAATAGCCGGTTTAAATAGTGATGTTATCTTCATTACATAAAAAAAGCCATCAAAACATTGTTCTGATGGCTTTTATATATTCTAATAGAACTCCCTTAATAATTCCAAAGGTCTTGCTCTATGTTGCGTATATTTTCTTTTATACGATTAGACTCAAGTAACTGCATCATTGCATTGTCACTTATGTACTCCTTAACCTTGCGGTCTCCTTGCACATTATCTTCTTGATAAATTGTGGCGTTAAAGCGCCTACTGTTAAGAAGATGATCAAATGAAATAGGTAAAGATGTGTTTTTACGGTTAAAAGCTTTTGCATTGTGAAGCACTTCTCTCGCCCCTGGGAACCATACCCAGAAAAGCTCGATATCTGCCGCACTTGCATCATCTAAAAAGTTTACATCACCAGACACTGGAGCAATACCTAACAGACGGTACTTTAACTCACCTTGACGCTTATCTATATACCAGTACCCTCGTACGTGATATGCGTTAATGTCATAAGATGTAATCTCTGTACGCTCGATGTTATAATCTGAAATAGGCTCCCCTGCGTTAAACTGATCGTACCCCTCATCTGAAGTATCGATCTTTACCATTGCAGCAGAAAGGTCTTCTAACTGTATCTTTTCTGTAAAATATGAATCTCTATAGATAGCGTCTATCTTACCATTTTTAATATTCTTTACAAGAACATCAAAAAGTGAACGACGATCTGACCCCATATTTACCGTATCAATAGGGTAATATAGAGGAAAGTTAACGCGCTCATCAAGATCAATAACTTCCCACGTATTTTTTGCCCATAGTACATCACGTTTTTCAACGTAACCGTATGGTAATGGTTTGTCATTATCTTTTGCTTTTTGCTCTTCGGTTACTTCAAACATCTCGTCTGGCGTTTTTGCGTTAAGGATGTTACCTTGTGCAAACGCTGGTACAGTCATTAAAAGACCTAGTGCAACAAAAATTAAACGTTTAAGACTCATAATTTACTTTATTTTAGTTTGATAGCTCAATAATGATAGGAGACACGGTCTTCAATCTTATAGAGTTACCTGGTATACTTGCTTTAATATCAAATATCTGTACTGACGAACCTCTTTTTGCTCTTTTAAGTGCAGACTTCGCCGCTGCATTAAGTCTATTACCTTGTACAGCTACCGTGGCCTGATCACCTGCTCTAAACTTAAAGCTATTAACTTTAAGATTTAAGTCAAAATCAAAGTCTGGTAAAACAGCATTAATAGGAGCTGCAGATACTGTGTTACGAGGTTTCTTAAGGTTACCACCGTCATCTCCTCCTAAAGCTCCTACTGGACGTGGGATATCTTTAATACGGAAAACAGCTTTATCAGAAACTGTACCACCGCCGTCTGGCAGCTTTGCAGTCACATTAATTGTCACCTCTCTACCTTGAGAAGGTTTCATATTGTACTTACTTCCTGATCTTTTAGAAAGACCTGCTCCAGATGCTGTAACAGCATTATCTGCCACACCAGCAAATGATATGGTCATAGGGTTATCTACACCACGGTATACAACATTCATCTTATCTGCAGCGATAGTTGCAGAGTTAGGTTTATTTATTGTTGTAAAAGCCTGCTCTACAGCAACCTCTATTTCTTTACCGTCTTGTGGGTAAAATAATGTACCTGTGATTTTGTGATCTCCTACTCCACCAGTATTTACTCCTAATACTAGTTTACCACCATCATAAGAAATCTTATCTGAAGGTATTGCTCTTCCATCAAGCTTAAGCTCAACTCTAGAAGGTTTTGTAGAAGCATCTACACGACCTAAAGAAAGCACACCATCAAAAGTTGATCCTGTGTAATAAGCTCCTTTTGAAGTAGTCATTACTGTCTCATAGTTATCTAAAGAAGCCAGTTCTTTAAGATTACCAGAAAGTAGCTTTGTTAAAAGCTCGTTTTCAACAACCTTGATATCATTTTGCAATTGAGACATCTTAGTTAATGAAGATACTGAAGGGAAACCTACAAAATTATATGATATATAATCCTTCTTTACTCCTTCTCCATCTACAATATCACTCGTACTAAAATCTTCATTGATTTGAGCAACTAGCGCTTTATTGTCACCTGCAAGCTTTACCATACCGTCACGGTACTTTGCCATCTCATCAAGAAAAGTTTGCCCTTCTGGTGTGATCTTTCCTCCTTTATAAAAGCGCTCATCTAGAAAGTTAGACTTATCCATTGATTCATAATCTGTCTTATCTTCTACTTCTGCAAGTAGCGCATCTTTCTCTGAAGCTAGATAAGCAAAGTATGTATCTCCTAGTTGCTTTGCAGACTGCGCTGTTGCTGCAGCTGCTTTGAACTCTTCATTTTCGTTTGCCTTCTTAGAAAGATCTGCTAGTGCTAGATTATTCTTAGTTTCAAACGTAGTATTAGAACGATCAAATTTTTCGTTTATCGACCCAAAAGCCGATAGTACCTCCTTAGACATATTAAGTGCTAGCATTGCTATAAACACTAGATACATCAGGTTAATCATCTTCTGCCTTGGGCTTTGTTTTCCTCCTGCCATTGTTTTTAATTTTAGCTGTTAGTTAGTTAATTGTAAAAACAACTAGAATTAGTTTTTATTCATAGCAGAAAGCATTCCTCCATAAACACCATTCAGTGAAGAAAGGTTTGTTGCAAGACTTTCCATTTGCTCTTTGAGTTTTCCTGCATTTGCAGTCACTTGCTCATTGATTTCTGCCTGACGGCTAGAAGACTCAACCTGCACCTTATAAAGGCTATTTAAAGATTCCATTTGAGCAGCAGCAAGTGCCATCTCTTCAGAGTATTTTTTTGTCGAGGCCATTGCATCTGTAGTAGGAGCAATTCCTTTTGCTGCACCTTCAAAATTACGAATGCTATTTCCTAAGCTGCTCATCAACTCACCGTCAATTTTTGCCTCTTTAAGCATATCGTCTAGTTTTTTAGATAATTGTACTTCTGCATCTACAGGAGCTGCAGCTTTTTTCTTAGATCCACCTGCTCCGCCTGCTAGTTCTGGATATACTAGAGCCCAATCAAGTTCGTCATCTACTGGTTCAAATGCAGAAATTGCGAATACTATTGCCTCTGTAACAAGACCTACAATAAGCATCTCGTTTCCAAAAGGCCAGTGCATAATTTTAAATAAAGCACCAATAATTACAACTGCTGCTCCTAGTCCGTAGACCATATTCATTAATTTCTTTCCAGTTTTAGATTTTGCCATGACTAATAAAATTTTTTAGTTTAGTTAAGTTAATTTAGTTAAGTAATTGAATAATATAATTTGGGTAAATAATATTAGTTATTTCTTCGGTTTTCTAAGGTTGATTTTCTCATCAATTCCCATAAAATCCTGTACGGTTCTAAAACCGATATAACTACGTGCAGAGTCTTGATACTCATAATCACGTGAGCTTACCTGTAGGAAGTAAGCAACGTCTTTCCAAGAACCACCACGTATAACTTTACGACGGTTATCCTTATCGTTTACGTTAGGGTTAATAGTAGACATATATTCATAAGAAGCTGGATCATAAGAAGAAGCTACCCACTCAGACACGTTACCTGCCATATTGTACAGGTTATAGTCGTTAGGTTCGTAAGCATCTGCTTCTACAGTATATAATGCTTGGTCTGCACCATAATCTCCTCTTAAAGGTTTAAAGTTTGCAAGGAAACATCCTCTATCGTTTTTTGCATACGGCCCACCCCAAGGGTAATCACCACTTTCCAGTCCGCCACGAGCAGCATATTCCCACTCTGCTTCACCTGGAAGTCTAAAACGATTTACAAATTGTCTCTTTTTTGATTTTTGGTAAGAATTCTTATACATTGTTCTCCACTCACAAAAAGCTTTTGCTTGCATCCAGGTAACACCTACAACAGGGTACTCACCATAAGCATCGTGCCAGAAGTAATCATTATGCATAGGCTCATTATACGAGTATGCAAAATCCTTAATCCATACAGTCGTATCAGGGTAAACCGGAACCACCTCTGTCTTAATATGATCTTTACGACGGCCACCGTTCTTTTTTGCGGCAGCTTGTATATCTAAATATGTATAACGGAAGTTAAGCTTATCTACGTCTATGGTGCGCTGTCCATTATAAGCTTCTTCTAGTGGGATGTACATTGTATCCATCACCTCTGCATAGTACTCATCTGGATACTGGTCTGTATCCCATATGATATCTATATCCTTATTAAGTTTACGTCCTTCAAATCCAGTCTCACCTAAGCCATAATAGTTATCGTACATATATTGCTCGTACGGAGTCATATTTGCAGGATCTGCATCATTAAATGCAAAGTCACCTATACCACCACTTCCTGGAGTTTCCCCTAGCTCATCTGCCAGTATAGCAAGTTTAGTACGTACAGTAGAATCTTTTACCCACTCTACAAACTGTCTATATTCGGCGTTTGTGATTTCTGTTTCATCCATATAAAAAGAACGAACCGTAACAGTTTTAGTAGGAGCATCATTTACCGCAGCAAAGTCATCATCACTTTTACCCATTATATATGCCCCTCCAGAAACGAGAGTCATACCAAATGGTTTTTCGGGATTCCATCGCTTGCCTTTGGCACCAACGAGTTCTCCACGATCGCCTTTGCCACAACTAGACAGCAAAGCTACTATCGCAATAAATGCAATATACTTTTTCATAGGATATTAGGTTAAGTATTCTAAGTTAAGGGCGTAAACCTATTTATTTTATTTGAAATAAACAATTTATTCGCCAAAAATAATCTTTTCATCGTTGAAACACACAATCAAACCTCGTTTTTCTTTCTCGCTTTAAACCATCTTTCGGGGATATTTTGGTTACAAGCATCCAGATAATCTTGGTACGTGCAAGGTAATAACGTGTGCCTTTTTAATTTATTATTCAAGCCCATAATAAATGGAATTTCAATCCACCAGCGAGCTGTTTTTTCACTCTTATAAAATGTAAGCACCTCATCTTCAATGGGTACTTGGTAGGTAAGAAAATTACCTTTTTCTATATCCATATTTTCGCTTGCGCGAAAATTCACACCCTCAATAAAGTACCACATCATCTGTGCAACTAGCATAGCAGCCTTTTCTTCTTGGACATCATTGTGGTATTCAAAAATCCCAAAAGAACTTACACGGTCACTAATCCCTGCATATCTTGCAATGGTACAAATCTCTTTCCCATCAAAACCATTAGGCATTTTATTATGCCTAGTACTCAACTCACTACTACGTATCGCATTAAGATCTATAGCAACAAGATCTGCATCACGCATAACAGGCTCTGTAATATTCATCGCTGCCGAAACATTACCTAGTCTATAGGAGTCAAAATACAACTTATCCATCAAATCTATTTCCTCTTGAGGATTAAAATAAGTTTGATACCCAATATTTGAGTAATTAAATAAATTATAAGGCTCTGTGACTATGATTTTACCTACGTAAGACTTGTTGTTTATAGGCTGACTTGCGTCTCCTAGGTCAAAACGACTATCAACATTAACGATATTAACCATTTGATCTAGCTTATCGTAAGAACGATAAATAGGATACACAAGATCTTGACTTCCTCCTATATAAATAGGTATGATATCTTTTTTAAACAAAGACTCGTTGAGAGTGCGTATGGCAAAGTATGTATCATCTACAGATGCACCAGCGTCTATATCTCCTAGATCTGCAATGGTAGTGTGCCAGTTTCCGGGAAACAGTTCATAAAATGTTCGGCGCACTTCGGTAAAAGAGAGCCCGTCTGAAAGATTATTGGGGTCTCTTCTTTTTTCGCGTAAGCAAACTATAGCTATGCGTACCCCTTCTAATTCTGGCAGTCCTTCTTGCTCGCTGTGCAGCCTTATGTTATTACCTAGTGACTGGTGATGCTGCAGCTGTATATGTGCAAGCGCAAGATCTGGAATAGGGAGGAGCACCTCAAATGCCATATGTTATTTCTTTTTTGCTGTGGTTTTTTTCTTAGCCGGAGCTTTCTTTTTTGCTGGCGCCTTCTTTTTGGCAGCCTTCTTTTTTGGAGCTTTTTTCTCGATGTAGTCTTTTATCTCATCAAGACTTAAAGCAGCAGCATCTATATCTTTACTAAGCTCTATTTTGAGCTTACCTTTTATGATATTAGAACGTCCCCAGCGTGCTTTTTCTACACGTATTCCTTCTTCTGGAAAATCTTGAAGTACTTTATCTATCTCCTTTTGCTTTTTGACTTCTATAAGCTCTACAATATCCTCATCAGAGAGGTTATCAAAATCGTACTTCTTGTTTACGTTTATAAACATTCCGTTCCATTTTATGTATGGACCAAAACGACCTGTACCTTTTTGAACCGGAAGATCCTCATACATATATATAGGAGCGTCTGCCTTTTGTTTTTCTTTGATGTACACTATAGCTTCATCTAGATCTACATCCATTGGATCACGTCCTTTAGGTAGTGATACAAATGTTTTTCCAAACTTAACATACGGTCCAAAACGACCATTATTTACAGACACCTCTTCTTCTTCAAACATACCTAAATCTTTAGGTAATTTAAAGAGATCCATTGCCTGCTCATAGGTGATGTTGCTTAGCGTTTGGTCTGGACCTAGACTTGCAAATCGAGGCTTCTCTTCATCTTCTACAGAACCTATTTGCACCATAGGACCAAATTTACCTAGACGTACACTTACCGGTTTACCGGTAGCTGGATCTTCTCCTAATATGCGCTCTCCTACTTCACGCTCTGCATTTTTTTCTACATCTTTTACGTGAGGATGAAAATCTTTGTAAAAATCCTTCATCATCTTTGTCCACTCCTGCTTTCCTTCTGCTATGTCGTCAAAATCTGCTTCGACCTTTGCAGTAAAGTTATAATCAAGAATGTTTTCAAAATGCTGAACCAAGAAGTCGTTTACGACCATCCCTACATCTGTAGGAACTAGTTTTCCTTTATCTGACCCTACAGTTTCTGTAAGAGTTCTATCTTTTATCTCGTTGTTTTCAAGACTAAGCACATCATAAGATCGCTCCTTCCCTTCTACAGTACCTTTTTCTACATACTTACGATTTTGGATAGTCGTAATAGTAGGTGCATATGTAGATGGACGTCCTATACCTAGCTCTTCAAGTTTCTTTACTAGAGAAGCTTCTGTATAACGGTATGGTGGTCTTGTAAAACGCTCTGTAGCGGTAATGTATTTATTAAGTAGCGCCTCTCCTGTTTTAAGATCAGGAAGTAAACCTGTTTCTTCTACATCTTCATCATCACTACCTTCTAGGTATACTTTTAAGAAACCTTCAAACTTTAAGATCTCCCCATTTGCTGTAAAATTATCTGTACCTGCACTAGAAGCTATTTGCACATTTGTGCGCTCTAGTTGTGCTTCGCTCATTTGTGAAGCAATGGCACGTTTCCAGATAAGTTCATAAAGACGTATCTGGTCGCGATCCATATTTACAGAATGCTTTGAGAAATCTGTAGGACGTATCGCCTCGTGAGCCTCTTGTGCTCCCTTAGACTTGCCTTTATAATTACGTTCTTTATGAAACTCCTTACCATAAGCAGCTACAATCTCTGCCTCTGCTCCAGCCTTTGCATCTTTAGATAGGTTTACACTATCTGTTCTCATATATGTAATATGCCCAGCTTCATAGAGTCGCTGTGCCATCGTCATCGTTTTACTTACAGAGAAGTACAGTTTTCTACTTGCTTCCTGTTGTAAGGTAGAGGTTGTAAATGGTGGTGCTGGTGATTTTTTTGCTGGCTTCTTAGTAAGCGCATCTACTTTAAAAGTAGCACTAAGGTTTTTCTCAAGAAAAGCCTTTGCCTGTTTTTTGGTAGTTATATTTTTAGGAAGTTTTGCTTTAAAAGACTTTCCATCTTGCGTAGTAAACTCTGCATCTACTCTATACGATGCTTTAGGCTCAAAACCTAAAACCTCACGCTCGCGCTCTACAATAAGTCTTACTGAAACAGATTGTACACGTCCGGCCGAAAGACCTCCTTTTACCTTTCTCCATAATACTGGAGAGAGCTCATACCCCACTAATCTATCAAGCACTCTACGCGCTTGTTGTGCATTTACAAGATCATAATCAATCTTACGAGGGTTCTCAATAGCTCTTAATATAGCCGTCTTTGTAATCTCGTGAAAAACAATACGTTTTGTACGGTCTGGTGTTAACCCAAGCTCTTGTTCTAAGTGCCAGGCTATAGCCTCTCCCTCGCGATCCTCATCACTAGCGAGCCACACCATCTCTGCTTTATTTGCAAGAGACTTAAGATTTCTCACCACCTTTTTCTTATCGTCTGAGACTTTATATTTTGGAGTAAAATCTCCATCTACATCAACACCTAACTCCTTAGAGGGAAGGTCTGCAATGTGTCCAAAACTACTCTCAACTTTATAGTCTGAGCCTAGAAATTTTTCTATCGTTTTAGCCTTTGCAGGTGACTCCACAATGACGAGATTCTTTGCCATACATTTTATTTTTTCAGATTACAAAAGTAGATGTTTTATTTATATCGCAATCCGCAAGGCCGTTATTTCTGTAATAAATGCATTTTGAAAGCCTTATAAATTGTGGGTTAATGGGGCTTATTACGCTTTCGCGAAAGCGCACTCACACTACACACCTATCTGAGCAATGAGGTCTTCATCTTCGGTAAAGCCTACCACTTCCTTATATACCAAGTAAGCCGGCAGGTATACAATTGAAATCGTTGCATAAACCCCGACAAAACAAGCCATCACCCCTACTACAAGCGCAAGAAAACCTATAACAAGACAAGCCCCAAAGGTGATTCCCCACTTTTTTGTTCCAAGAGTAAAAGCAGCTTTTAAAATATCGTTTACAGAGAATTCTGGGTTAAAGGCAAATATGATAACGGCAAATTGCAACGGCACAAGCACAAAAAACAAGGGGAGAATAAAAAATAACATCGCTACCACGGCAATGCCTATTTGAGCCATAGACAAGATGAGTACCTTTTTTATATGCTGTTTTTTTATAAACATCCCAAAACCTACACCCAGCTCGCTGCGCTTGTTTCTATCTTTCATACGTACAATTCTATAAAACGCGGCTTGCAATGCAAAGTTTACCACCGCCATTACAACGGTAATTATTAGGTATAAAAAAAACATTGTGATAATTGCCACGATGCCTACTTCCTCATCACTATAACTATTGATATCATTATAATCTATAAATGCGCCACCTAGACTAAAAGGCAACATAACAAGCATAGATATCCCGTAAGAAATGGCTACGGTTAATACCTGCAAGAGCAACCCTTGTAAAAACACTTTTTGAAAGAGGTTGATAGATTCTCCAAAGAGATTACCAAAATCTACGTGTGGTGCATTTTTTATTTTGGTGAGTAAGTCTGTGTGGGTCATAAATAATACTGGTTTATACTTATAGAGATAAGCGCCCTAAAATAAGGGAATTTAAAATCGTCTGGCAAACTCAAAGGTTACGTACTGACTTCTTCCCTCTCTTTTGGTTTCTTTGGTTCTAAATTTATAGATCATACGGTAGGTGTTGCGATGCGCTCGATAGACACCTCCCGCCTTAAAAGAAAAAACTACTGGCACTGCAGGTAAGGTAAAAGGAGAACCATCACCTAGTGGGTTACCTTCTATAAGTGCGTTAAGCACTACATACTCAACTCCTACTCCGCCTACACCATAAAATTCTGTGGTGTTTCCTACTTGGCCATATGCAGAAGAGGTGCTCACTTGCGCCCTATCACCTATGTATAAAAGTGCTTCCTGACGTGCATAAATTCTTCTTGAACCTATAGTCACAGAAGATTGTAGCGCAGCGTTTTTAAACAGATTAGAATTAGGCAGCTCATAGTCCTTTACATAACTTCCATAAATATTTATGTGTGTACTATTTGCAATCTGGCCAGACCATACGGGCATAAATGCTCCTATAAGCCTGTGATAATTGAGTTGTAAGGTACGCGCTCCAGATTGCTCTCCAGCAAGACCTACCTCAAGACCCACAACATACAAGCTATTTTTCTGTGCTTTTGCAAGATTAAACCTTGCAAATAAATAACCCGCATAAGGTCGCTCTAAGCTGTCAAAGTTTTCTACAAATAGCTCACGTGGTGTATAGGTCTCTTGACCTATTATGATATCATACTGTAATGGTGACTCTTTCGTATTTTTAAAAATAAAATCCTGTTCTAACTTTCTACTATACCCTAAAAAGCTTCCCGCGGTATAATAACGGTCTATTGCAAAAAGAAAGTCATTATCGTGTTGTACAGAAAACTCTTGTGTATACCGCTGCTTAGAAGCAGGCTCGACACTTTGAGACCAAGCCTGATGTGTGAGTATACAAACTAAAATAGGGAGTAGCTTGAATTGCAATTTTTAATTTTTGCTACAAATTACGAGAATTTATGTCAATTCTAAGCGCCTGCCACTTTGTCACAATTCTTTATTAACTGTATCTTTGCATAATCCTTGACAACGTATTCAGGACGATTAAGCAGATGGAAAAAATAATAGACGAGCATAAACAAGGGGAAGCGCTTACACTAGAGCGAAAACTCGAGAACAGTAAAAAACTTTTTATTGAAAGTTACGGTTGCCAGATGAACTTTGCAGATAGTGAAGTGGTGGCTTCTATACTTGCAAATGAAGGATATAACACCACTCAAAATCTTGAGGAAGCAGACCTAGTGCTTGTAAACACGTGTTCTATACGTGAGAAGGCAGAGGTTACTGTAAGAAAGCGACTCGAAAAATACCAAGCTGTAAAGCGCAAACAAAACCCTACAATGAAGGTGGGCGTGCTAGGCTGTATGGCAGAGCGTCTTAAAAGCAAATTTCTTGAAGAAGAAAAAATTGTAGATCTCGTTGTAGGTCCAGATGCCTATAAAGACATTCCTAACCTACTAAGTGAGGTAGAAGAAGGGCGTGATGCTGTAAACGTTATTCTTTCTAAAGAAGAGACGTATGGTGATATCTCACCGGTGCGATTACAAACTAACGGAGTTACCGCTTTTGTATCTATCACACGTGGTTGTGATAATATGTGCACATTTTGTGTGGTTCCATTTACAAGAGGGCGTGAGCGCAGCCGTGACCCGCAATCTATACTAGAAGAAGTAGAAGACCTAGCAAATAGAGGTTTTAAAGAAATTACCCTACTAGGTCAAAACGTAGACTCTTACCTATGGTATGGCGGCGGCCTCAAAAAAGATTTTGACAAAGCCAGCGAGATGGCAAAGGCTACTGCGGTAAACTTTGCACAACTTATGGATATGGTGGCAAAGGCACAACCCAAAATGAGAATACGCTTCTCTACCTCAAACCCTCAAGATATGACGTTAGATGTTATAGAAGTAATGGCGAGCCATAAAAACATCTGTAACTACATACACCTACCCGTGCAATCTGGAAGTGACAGAATACTCAAGCTTATGAACCGCCAGCATACGGTAGCCGAGTATAAAACGCTTATAGACAACATTAAAAATCTTATTCCAGACATTGGTATAAGTCAAGATATGATAACAGGTTTCCCCACAGAGACCGAAGAAGATCATCAAGGCACACTAGATCTTATAGACTACGTAAAGTATGACTACGGTTTTATGTTTTATTATTCTGAACGCCCTGGAACCCTTGCGGAACGTAAAATGGAAGATGACATTCCTCTAGAAATTAAGAAAAGAAGATTGCAAGACGTCATAGACTTACAGCGTGAGATCTCAAGAAAAAATCTATTAAGATATCAAGATCAAATCATAGAGGTATTAATAGAAAAAGAGTCTAAAAAGAATAAAGACGAGTGGAGCGGTCGCAATGACCAAAACGTAGTTGCCGTTTTCCCTAAAGGTGATTATAAAGTAGGTGATTTTGTAAACGTAAAAGTAAATGAGTGCACTACTGGAACGCTAATAGGAGAGGCTGTTGGGTATGCAGATTACTGGTATAACAATGTAGACTAATACATTTTAAAGGGCTTAATTACGCTTTCGCGAAAGCGTAAAAACAACCATCACAAGCGAGCGTTGTGACACGACAAACGAGTTAAGTAATTATGGAAGGAATACAAACCACAAAACAAAGATTTGGTATTATAGGAGATAATCCTGGGCTTAATCGTGCAATCGAAAAAGCAATACAAGTGGCGCCTACTGATATATCTGTACTTGTTACGGGAGAGTCTGGGGTAGGTAAAGAAAGTATCCCACGCATTATACACTCGCTTTCTCATAGAAAACACAATAAGTACATCGCCGTAAACTGTGGAGCAATTCCAGAAGGAACGATAGATAGTGAGCTTTTTGGCCACGAGAAGGGAGCTTTTACTGGAGCTACCACCACTAGAAGTGGCTATTTTGAAGAGGCAGATGGAGGCACGATTTTTCTAGATGAAGTAGGAGAATTACCGCTGCCTACACAAGTACGTCTTTTAAGAGTTTTAGAAAATGGAGAGTTCTTAAAAGTGGGATCTTCAAAAACACAAAAAACAGATGTACGCATTGTCGCTGCAACAAACGTAGCAATGTTTGATGCCATTGAAGAAGGAAAATTTCGTGAGGATTTATATTACAGGTTAAGCACCGTAGATATTGCTCTACCTCCATTAAGAGAGCGCAAAGGCGATATACACTTATTGTTTAGAAAGTTTGCTTCAGACTTTGCGATGAAGTATAAGATGCCTACCATACGCCTAAGTGATGAGGCTATACAACTACTCGTGCAATATAGGTGGAGTGGTAACATAAGACAATTACGCAACGTAGCTGAGCAAATATCTGTACTTGAGACTAAACGCGAGGTAGACGCTACAACAATAAGAAACTATTTGCCAGATACAGGATCTAGACTTCCTGCGGTTGTAAAATCACAAGAAAAGTCAGACTTCTCAAACGAGCGAGAGATTCTTTACAAAGTGCTTTTTGATATGAAAGCCGACTTAAATGATCTTAAAAAGCTCACGCTCGAGCTTATGAAAAATGGCAACACGCAAGATGTACGCCAAGAGAATGAAAGTCTTATAAACAAGATTTATAATGATGATCAAGACGACTCTTACGAGACGGTAGAAGAAGTGATGGATGTATTACAGATACCTCAAAAATCACAACAAGCTCCTAATCCACCTCCTACAGAGCAAGCAGTAGACCCATATCACTTTGCAGAGGAGATAGAAGAGGAAGAAACTTTATCGCTACACGACAAGGAGCTGGAACTTATAAAGAAGTCACTAGAGCGTCACAAAGGAAAACGCAAGGCTGCCGCACAAGAACTAGGTATAAGCGAGCGCACACTTTATAGAAAAATCAAACAGTTTGATCTATAACCTTAGGCTTGTACATTCAATTTTTAAACCGCATCTTCGTTATCTACATATGAATTCTATAAAAAGCACCTTACTTATTATCTTATTTGCACTTGGCTTCCAGAGTTGTGGTGTGTACTCTCTAAGTGGAGTTTCTATTGTAAATGAAGAAACTTTTGAAGTTCGCTTTTTTCAAAATGAAGCAGCCATTGTAGAACCCGGTATAGACCGTGAGTTTACAGAGCAACTTAGAGATATCATACAGAACCAGTCTCCACTAGTGCTAACAAATACTAATGCAGACGTTATTTATGAAGGTGAGATTGTAGAGTACTACATTGCACCACAAGCCTCAACCTCAGAAAATACAGCTGCTCAAAACAGATTAACCATTACTATAAACGTGCGTTTTTATAACAACACGCAAACAGACGGTGAGTATGACTTTGAGCGTAGGTTTTCTTTCTTTTCTGACTTTACCGGCACGGCACAACCCGTGGGTAGTGTACTAGACGCTGCTATAGACGAGATTTATGAACGTATAACTCAAGATGTTTTTAACGCATCACTCGCACGCTGGTAATGAATACAGAGCAATACACATACCTGCTTGAACATCCAGATAAAATTACGGCAGAAGAAACTGCAACTTTACGTGATATTATAGATGCCTTCCCATTCTTTCAGAGCGCCCAGGCTTTATATCTCAAAGGACTAAAAAATCAAGAAAGCTTTGCTTACAATAAAGCCCTTAAGAAAACAGCTAGTCATACATCAGACAGAGCTGTGCTTTTTGACTACATTACCTCAGAGCGTTTTTTACAAAATGACGTAAGCGCACAAATCAAAGAGCAAGAGACCGCCCTGCGCAATCTTATCATCACAGATATAGAAGACGTCTCTACCATACTTGATGAAGAAGAACAAGCTAAAGCTTCAAAAATACTAGACCCAGATCTCTTTGTAGAAAAAGTAGACTCAGAGATGACAAGAGCGAGAGCCGAAGAGACGCTCCAAGTAGGAAAACCATTACCGTTTACTAAGTCTGAGGCGCACTCTTTTAGTGAGTGGTTACAGCTTTCAACCTTTACACCCATAGACCGCTCTCAAGATGAAACAACTCAACTAGAAGCTGTAAAAACAAAAGAAGTTATTACGACACTTAAAAATGAGGAAAACGATGAGATTCAACCTACTATAAAAGAAGAAGATAGTAGAGAAAGAAAGCGCAAAATTATAGATTCTTTTATAGAAACAAACCCAAAAATAAGTGCTATAAAACCTGCTCAGCCAGAAAAAAAGAAAATAATTAAAGAACTTCCATATTCTTCTGAGTCGTTGATGACAGAGACTTTAGCGCGTGTTTATGTAGAGCAAAAAAACTTTAAAAAAGCAAAACAAGCTTACCGCATTTTAAGTTTGAAATATCCAGAAAAAAGTGGTTTCTTTGCAGACCAAATTCGAGCAGTAGAACAACTCGAGCAACAAAAAGATTAAAATATTATGAGTACTACGTTTTATATATTTTTAGCACTAATCGTTATTGTAGCATTTTTACTAGTAGTGGTTATTATGGTACAGAATCCTAAAGGTGGCGGACTTTCTTCTTCTTTTGGAGGTGGCGGTACACAGCAAATGGGTGGTGTGCAAAAAACTACAGACTTTCTAGACAAAGCAACGTGGGCTCTTGCAACCATATTACTTATCCTTATACTTGCTAGTAACCTAGCTATTTTTGATGGTTCTGTGACAGCAGAGTCACAAGTATTTGATGCAGATGCTGTAGAACAATCTACTCCTGCACCAGCACCGGTAAGTTTACCAGATACAGACGGGGAAGACCAATAAGTCTCTTATTAAAATATTATAAAAAGCCAGCTTTACAGCTGGCTTTTTTGTTTTATGCAATTTTGTCAGTGCATAATCACTGGCATAATTTCTGCCACTTACGCTAGCGTAACTTACAGAGGTTACAACTAGAATCAAACTTTATAACTTAAATTAAATACCAATGGCAATTAAAATTCAACCATTAGCAGACCGCGTTGTAATAGAGCCTGTAGCAGCAGAAACTCAAACAGCATCTGGTTTATATATTCCAGATAGCGCACAAGAAAAACAACAAAGAGGTAAAGTAGTTGCTGTAGGATCTGGAACAAAAGATCATACGATGACGGTTAAAGTAGGCGACACTGTGATATACGGAAAGTATGCAGGTAGTGAACTAAAATTTGATGGTACAGATTATATGATTATGAAAGAGGATGATATCCTTGCGATTGTATAATACTGCAATAAGCAATATGCTATAAGCTTTAGGCTATGAGAGATTTTAGAAAGTATAATATATGGGAGTTAAGCCACAAACTTACTTTAGATATTTATACTGTTTCTAGAGAATTTCCTCAAAATGAAAGTTATGGCATTGTATCACAAATACGAAGAGCATCTGCCTCTATACCAACAAATATTGCTGAAGGGTGTGGTAGAGATAGTGATGCAGAATTCAACCGCTTTCTGACAATAGCAATGGGATCGGCAAGCGAAACAGAATACTTACTTATTCTATCAAAAGATCTTCAATATATAGATGATGAACATTTTGAAAATCTAAATTCAAAAGTGAACATTATTAAACAGAAGATTTATTCATTAAAACAAAAATTAAAATAACAGCTTAAAGCTTATTGCATACAGCATAAAGCTTTTCGCGAAAGCAAAAGAAAATGGCAAAAGACATTCAATTTAATATAGAAGCACGCGACGGATTAAAGCGTGGTGTAGATAAACTTGCAAACGCAGTAAAAGTTACTTTAGGACCTAAAGGTCGTAACGTGATTATTTCAAAATCTTTTGGAGCGCCACACGTAACAAAGGATGGTGTTACTGTAGCAAAAGAAATAGAACTAGAAGATGCTCTTGAAAATATGGGAGCACAAATGGTAAAAGAAGTTGCTTCAAAAACTAATGACCTTGCTGGTGACGGTACAACTACAGCAACAGTACTTGCACAAGCTATCGTAACAGAAGGACTTAAAAACGTAGCTGCTGGTGCAAACCCAATGGACCTTAAAAGAGGTATTGATAAAGCAGTAGAAGCTATTGTTGCAGATCTAGAAAAGCAAACTGCAAAAGTGGGCAACTCTTCAGACAAGATAAAGCAAGTAGCATCTATCTCTGCAAACAATGATGAAGTGATAGGAGAACTTATCGCTGAAGCTTTTGGAAAAGTAGGTAAAGAAGGTGTGATCACTGTAGAAGAAGCAAAAGGAACAGAAACGTATGTAGACGTTGTAGAAGGTATGCAGTTTGATCGCGGTTTCCTTTCTCCATATTTTGTAACAAACAGTGAGAAAATGAGCGCAGAGCTAGACAGCCCGTACATCTTACTATTTGACAAAAAGATTTCAAATATGAAAGATTTACTTCCTGTACTTGAGCCAGTGGCACAAACAGGAAAGCCACTTCTTATCATTGCAGAAGATGTAGATGGTGAAGCACTTGCTACGCTTGTAGTAAACAAACTGCGTGGCGCTCTTAAAATTGCTGCTGTAAAAGCACCAGGTTTTGGAGATCGTCGTAAAGCTATGCTAGAAGATATTGCTATCCTTACTGGAGGTACTGTAATCTCAGAAGAGAGAGGCTTTACACTAGAAAACACAACGCTAGATATGCTAGGTACTGCAGAGACAGTAACTATAGACAAAGACAATACAACTGTTGTAAACGGATCTGGAGATTCAGATATGATTAAAGCTCGCGTAGGGCAAATCAAATCTCAAATAGAGACTACTACATCAGACTATGATAAAGAAAAACTACAAGAGCGCCTTGCAAAACTTGCAGGTGGAGTTGCTGTACTTTATGTAGGTGCTGCCTCTGAGGTTGAGATGAAAGAGAAAAAAGACCGTGTAGATGACGCTTTACACGCAACTCGTGCCGCTGTAGAAGAAGGTATCGTTGCTGGTGGTGGTGTTGCTCTTGTGCGTGCAAAGAAATCTCTTGACAAAATAAAAACAGAAAATGCAGACCAAGAGACTGGTGTGCAGATCGTAAACCGTGCGATTGAGTCTCCACTTAGAACGATTGTTTCTAATGCTGGTGGTGAAGGAGCTGTTGTGATTTCTAAAGTACTAGAAGGAAAGAAAGACTTTGGTTTTAACGCAAAAAATGGTGAGTACACAGATATGCTTAAAGCTGGAATTATCGATCCTAAGAAAGTAACACGTGTAGCACTAGAAAATGCTGCTTCTGTTTCTGGAATGATTCTTACTACAGAATGTGCACTTACAGACATTAAAGAAGATGCTCCAGCAGCAATGCCACCTATGGGAGGAGGCGGAATGCCAGGAATGATGTAATGGCGAATCGCCATAGATATTTATGAGTTACTCTCGGAGTGGTTCTAAAAATCAAAAACCTCTGCTTTTCGGCAGAGGTTTTTTTATGGTTACTGTTACGCTTTCGCGAAAGCGTAATTACTTCTTCACAAATTGCCAGATAGAAATACTCACCAAAACAAGCAATAAAGGGACAAGCAGCAGAAGGTCTAGACGTGTCTCAAAAGAATTAGACAATCCGTTTACCGAAATAAATTGCTGCATATTATACTCCCAGACTAAGTAGAGCGTAAATACAATCAAAGTGCAAATTTGTACGGCGGTGAGTTTCTTTTTCATAAAAGGTTTGTAAGCATTATAACCGCCATTACAATCATAATAGCATTCTCAATAAATGTTGCTTCTGTCATAGGTAGTTTAAGTGCCGTGCCTAGACAAGCACATTGTATCTCTTTCTTACTCAACAAACTTCTAGTCACGCCTACCGTTGTAATACCTAGTATGACAATAGTAAGTACAAGTGCTATGACTATTTGTAATCGCATTAAAAACATAAGTCCCAGTGCAAGCTCTATAAATGGGTATACGTAACCATATGCAGGTACTGCACCAGCTAGTGGATCATACATCGCAAAGCTTGTTTTAAATCCGTTAATGTCTAAAAATTTAAAAAAGCTAAAAACAACATAAAACAGTCCCATAAAATCTAGCATTGCTTGATCCCACAAACCATCTTTAAAATGAAGTAATACGGCTGCTCCAGTTATAAACAAAAAGATAAGAAAGAGTGGCTTGAGTTGTTGCAATTTTGACTCACTTGCTTCTGGCGTAGCAATCTCATTACTTGCAAAAACACCAGTGCTCTTCTCTTGCGTTTCACTCTCTGCTTTTGAATACTTCTTTAATGATATACGATACTTTTCTGGCAATGCACTTTTTAAATGGTCAAGTGTTACCTCGTCGTCCATTGTAAGGGTAGCCTCTTCGTTTTCTAAAGAAACAATAGCCTGCGAGACGCCGGCTACTCCAGCAAGTTTTTGCTCAACTCCAGTACGACAACCATTACAGGTCATTCCTTTTATACTATAAACTTGCGTTTTCATTAGTCTTTGTGATCTTCGTGGTCGTGATGATCATTATGAGTACTGTGCCCATCTTTACCACTTATTTCTACCTCTTGCTGGGTGTAGAGACTTAATGACTTGCCTTTATAATTTGTCACATACAACACCTCATCAATTATGATTAAATCTGTAGGTTTTGAGATATCTGTATCAAGCACTTGCTTGAGATTTCCTTCTAGATCAAAAACAAGTACTCTATCGTTCTCAAAATCTGTTGCATAAACATTAGTATCTGATACAAAAATGCCAGTTGCTGCATTCATCTTTTGGTCTTCACCTATGGTTTTAAGATGATTGCCTTTTTTATCAAACACCTGCAGCCTGTTATTATAAGCATCTGCCACCCAGATATTACTTTCTGTTAAGTGCACATCTGTGGGATAATAAAAATCTCCTTCTGCTTTTCCTTCTTTTCCAAAAGACGACCAAGTTTTACAATCTAATGTATAGAGTATACGGTTGTTATAAAAATCTGCAATAGCCATCATACTATCTTTTACTGCTATTCCTGCCGGAGCATCTAGCGAGTCTTTGATAGCAATATTAATTCTAAGATTTTCAAGAACACTAACTACACTATCATTTCCATATTGCGGTATGTAGAGAATACCCTTTTCGGTAGCAATGTGCATAGGCCTGTCTAATGAGTCTATGGTTTTTAAAATTATGCCGCTTGTATCTATTAACACTACCCTATTACGATCTCCATCACTGAGCCAGATTCCTTTATGGCCTTGAGCGATACCTATAGGGTTTACATCTGCAAGAGCTATAGTTTTAGTATGTACCCAGCGTGTTTCCGTTTGTTTTTTTTCTTGACAGCTGGCTATAAGCATCGCTGTCAATACTATAATTATAAACTGCTTCATATTATTGATCTAAACGTTCATATTTACAACATCCAGGTAGGTTTGCATAAGCCTCATCTGTAGCTTTATGAGCTTTTGTATCGTGGCCTATTCTTGCAATTTCAGACTGTATGCCGTCTAGTGTGACCTGGCTCTTGTCATAAGTAACCTTCATCATTTGTTGATCCTGTTT
Organism: Dokdonia donghaensis DSW-1; assembly: GCF_001653755.1. GTDB lineage: Bacteria > Bacteroidota > Bacteroidia > Flavobacteriales > Flavobacteriaceae > Dokdonia > Dokdonia donghaensis. The sequence goes on from NZ_CP015125.1 coordinate 33,710, forward strand.
CCAGGCGGCAGCCGTTACGCCAGGTATATTACCCGCAGCATTTATAATACGTGCCTCGCACATACCACACTTGCCAGCCACAAGCACTTGCTGGGTCACTACTACACTCTCTGCAGAGAGCTCTGTTGTATTTGCCTCGTTTGCCTCTACAGTACCATCTGCTCTTGTGATTTTTGAAGTGATAGGTGTATAACCCGCCTTTTCTACTTGTTTTACAACAGCCTGCATTGTAAGATTCTTTTCTGAAGGATATTGAAAAGAGAAGTCTCCTGTCTCAATATCTATTACCACCTTTTTAATGCCTTTAAACTCTTTAAATTTTTTCTCTAATCCGTAGGCACAAAATGGACAACCTAGACCGTCTACTTGCACTTCAAATGTATCCATTGTTTTTTGCGCTTTCGCGAAAGCGGAAACCATCACAACCGCTACGAGTAGTATTATTGCTTTTATTTTCATCTGTAATTATTTTTAAAATGTATATCTAGTGCCTAAAAAGACACTGTAATTTAATGCTCTATTTTCTGGAATATCTTTTATGAGTGGTAACTGAACTGCTAGGTCAAAAGTGACCGTTTTAAGCGCATACTGTATACCTTGTGCATACAGTAATTGATACCAGTCTCGATCTGTGAGCCAAGAGCTTGTGTACTCAAAATAGAGATTGAGTTGCTTGTTTGGGTATTGTGGTTTGAGTAATGGTAGCCCTACGCCAAATTTTGCTCTAAACTCATCTTGATTACCATCTGGAGCCCAGTTATAGCCTATCTCTGTTGATATTCCATATTTTAAGGTTTCCAGTCCAGAAACTATGCCATAATAACCTTGATACTCACCAGTACTAAGCTCTAGTAAATCTAGCTCTTTCCCGGTAGGTAAGGTTTGAATAGTTTTGGCAACCATACGCCAGGTTCTACCCGTACCATCTTTTCTAAAAAACTGGTACTTACCCTGTACTTTTATATCTGCCAGCGTGCTCCCAGAACCTGCATCATCTAGATCATAATTTAAATATGGTAAATGAAGTGCTATTAATGAGTTAGACGTAGGTAAGTAATGTAACATTACAGGTACATATACTGCGGTGCCTCTGTCATTATTTCTTATCTCTGCAAGAGTCTTAGTAGTGAAGCTATTACCACCTAACATTATAGGCTTATCTGCTGTTATAGGTGGACCTTGAGCAAGAACTTTTACAAGCACTAAACTCAATAATGTAGTGAAAATTATTTTTTTCATTAGTATTTGATTTTCCTCTAAAATACTGAGGTTAAATTAATTAAATAAACGCTTTATTCAATTTAAAACGCATTAAATAATTGCGTATCAAGATATTGATACGCAAAAGACCATCCGCCAGTGCGGAGACTTTTAATAAATCAAATTAGGTATTGCTCAAAGAGCTCTTGGTAATCTTGCGTTATAAGTGGTGGCAAGTACCTGTCTGTTATTACTACTTTTTTTACAACTGTATCAAATAGTAATAAGTAAGTGTGCGTGTAAGCCTCAATAAATTCAAGATTCTCTAGCGAGAAATCTTCAAAGTGATGTTTGAGCTCATCTTGTGCGTCAAGTACAGTTTCTTGATCTGAACAGCATTCCATTTTTTTAGAATGGTCATCCCCATATTTGTGAGTAAGTGCTTCTTGCATCTCACAAGCTTGTGCCTCTCCAAAAATGCTTACATCTACAAGATGCTCACCACAATAATGCTTTGATATCGTAAAAGACATCGTAGACCCTAGCACTAATACCGCTAGAAGGACAGACATTATATTATGGAAAATTGCTTTCATATCTTATTACAAAGATACAAAAAAGCCCCTCGTGCATCACAAGGAGCTCTTAAAACTATATTAAATCTACTAGAAAGCATACTGCAAGCCGGCAGTTATTGTCTCCTTGCGCTTAAGTTGTACACCATTTACATCTTGTAAAAGTGGTGTTGCAAACTCAAACCCAAAACGCACATTTTTGAGCGTTCCTTTATTTGCATAAAGGTTAAAGCCTAGACCTCCATCTATATAAGTACCACCAGAGTTTCTAGTATCTGCAGTGATTACCATAAGCGAATTTAAATCTGGATTTGCACCATCTATTTCTGAGACGACAGTTCCTTTTACTCTTGCAGAAAAACTAATCCAATCTGTTGCTTTGTAAGCCACCCAGTTATTAAGCGCATAACTATTACCCAAACGGTAGTCACGATCATTAGTACCCGTGCGCACAACAGCATCTAGCTGGTTACCTCCAGAAAAAGAGTCTGACTGCCAGATATATGTTGCTCCTAGTAGTGCGTCTAGCGTACCACTACCTAACTGCATAGGGTAAGGCAATATAACTTCATTACCCATAGAGGCTGGTGTTACATCTATCTCATCTATACTCCCTGTAGGTAGTGATACCCCAACCTTTGCGTGCAATTGCTGTCTATTTTTATTAAAAAGTGTCACTAAGCCAGAAATTTTAAGGTCTGTGATACCACTAGAAGAAGTCTCAAAATTTCCTCCCATTGCAGTGAGGTGCTGCATATCCATAGATGTAGATCCTAGCATTGCAGCTAGCGTTACTTTATCTGATAAGGCATACATTGCCCCTAGCATATGCATATCCATAGGCATATCTGTAGGAGTTACCATATACTCCCCTCCATTAGGAAGTAACACGCTTTCAAAACTCACATCATCACTCCCTCGTTTGAGGTCATTCATTTGCATATTCATATATCTGTAAGAAACCATAAACTCACTTTTTTTATGAGTGTGATCCCCCATTACAGAGATAGGTGCGTGACCGTCTGGACGATTACTAGACCAAGGGTTTTGAGTTTGAGTTTCTTGTGCGTTTAACACTGTAGCAATTGCTATTGCTAGCAAAGCCATTATATATTTTTTCATTTATTATGTGTAAATTATTGTATAGTAAAATGAGCATATCCCCCTATAGGGAATGCTTAAAATTTTGAACAGTACATATACGTACCATCCTCGGTAATCACTATACAAACACTTGCGGAGGCCAATCTATATCAGATTGATATGAGGCTACTTTACCTTCTATTAAGGGGTAAGAATTTTTGATATAATCGCTTATTAAAGATGTGATAGTAAATACTTGCTCAGACTGAAAATATAAGGGATAAAAAGCTTCTACTATGCGTACACCTAGATTATCGTTACTAGAATCCTGACTATCTAACGATAGTTGCTTAGACAAATAACATTTACCATTACATTGTAGCTTGGGTTTATCCTTATTCACACAATACGTCTCTACTATATAATCTATATTAAGCTCATAGTAGAGTACGTTGCCTACGTTCATAACTGGACGTAGTGCAAAAATAGAAAAGAGTATAAGTGCGTAAATTGCTTTCAACAGGTAGGTCTGTTATTGATAAGAAATTTATTAAATAAGTTCTTATCGTATCTCCTTATCTACTACGCCGCACTTAAGCATTTTATCACCGTAGTAAGGATTGCGTATTTCTTTAGAATCTGATAACCAGTAAGCACCTTTACCTTCAAAAGCCATAGGGCAATATTGCTTTATGAGTGATCCAGTTGCAAGTTGACCAGAAAGGTATACCTCAACGCTTTTTGACACATCCTCAAAAACTTCACGTTGCCTATCTACATTAGTAGATGTAGCGATTTGATCTAGATAAGATTTTAAAGCAGAAAGAGTATCTGCACTAGGTACTACAGTAAGCATCTGGCTAAAATCCTTTGCGACAGATGCTGCATCTTCTGCATCTGTGTTTACAAAGGCTCCCTTAAGGTTTAAATAAGCGCGATGTACTTGTGTAGCCTCTTCTGTTTTAAAAGTCACCTCAACAAACTCTTCTGTCACATTAAGATCTCCAGTAGAGGTTATTACTGCCGTATCACTATGTTGCGACGGTGCTGTTTTTACTTCTGCCTCTTGATGTTGCTTACAAGAAAATAACGCGATTGCGATGGCTACAAAAAATACATTTTTCATTTGCTAGGGTTTTAACCCTGCAAAAATACAACGTACTCACTTATTTACCTTGCGGTAATAAAAAAATGCCGGCAATAATAAGAAAACAAGTAATGGCTGGATTAAAAAACGGCGCACATAAAAAAGCCCCATATACTCAGAGGGTGTATGGTGATGTAACAAAATATAGTAAACGATACTGAGCACAATAAAAACAACTGCATAAAATACGACCGTAAACTTAATAATACCCCTATCTCTAAAGACAGCCCAGAGCAAGCCCAGCGACAACAGCATATTTAACGAGTATCTAAAAAATATATGCATCATTAACTTGCCTTTTGCAAAAGTAGGCAGTGGCGTGTTTTGATAATCTCCGTGAAAATAATCTATGAGAGGATCGTAGAAGAGTACGCTTTCGCGAAAGCGTATAAAAAGCAACCCAAACAGGCATAGCACAGCTAGCAACATATAGAATACCTTATGCATCTTTTACAGGTTTTTTATAAGAGTTTATCCAGCCTAGCCACAGCAAGAATACGGTACCATAAATAACCGCCGGAAAGATAGTGCCGTGTAGTACATCTGCATATGCTGGGTATTCATAAATACCTATTGTAAGTAAGGCGATGCGCAAGACATTCATACCATAGAGAAGTACGACTCCTCCAAAAATGAAAAGTAGTGTTCTTTTTACATCTCCAAAAAATGCAAGCATAAAAGACACAAAAAGCAGCATCACACTTACGGCATTACAACCTTCTAATACGCGAGCGAGGGTTTTACCGTTCATAGTGAGATTCATAGCGGGCTCCCAAGTACTAGGTTCTACCTTCATATCATACCCAAAAGCAGTAATTAATGCCTGACTTTGTTTTGCAACGTTATGTGTAATATAATCGGGAAAATAGCGACTACTAGCTCCATAGGTTAAAAATAGTTGGTAAAGCGACACGAAAACCAAATAACTTCCTATAAATATGGCTAAAAATCGGAGGACGGGCTTATATTTGCGGACTAATTTGAGCAAGGGATGTTTTTAACGTCTAAAATACAAGAAAAATGGCTTTTGAAGATTTAAAAATACAAGTAAGCAGCATTGCCTCAAATAATGAAGGCAGTGCAAAGGATAAAATGACAGCAATTTGTGAGCTGTTACAAGAACATATAGACTACTATGACTGGGTAGGTTTTTATATGGCAAATCACGAGGCACGCACATTGCACCTTGAAGCTTTTGCTGGAGAGCCTACAGACCATACAGTTATCCCTTTCGGGAAAGGAATTTGCGGTCAAGTAGCAGAGTCTAATGAAAACTTTGTAGTTCCAGATGTGAAGGCGCAAGATAATTACATAGCCTGCTCCATCACTGTTAAGAGTGAGATAGTAATCCCACTTTTTAAAGATGGAAAAAATATAGGCCAGATAGATATAGATTCAAATAAAGTAGATCCTTTTACTAAGGCAGATGAAGATTTTCTAGAGTTTGTAAACGAGAAAGTTGCTGCTCTTCTATAAGACCGCTATAACTTTAAAACAATAAACCCCTTACTAATCTAATTAGTAAGAGGTTTATTATTTTATATACATAATACTACATCCCTGTTCTAATAGCCTCTACAGGATCTAATTTTGAAGCTCCTATAGCGGGTACAATACCGGCTATAATCCCAATAACAAAAGTCGTAAACAGACCTAAGAAGATATTATCAAAAGACAGCACAAACTCAAAATCACCGGCTATTTTTGAAACATCTAGCAACCAGACGACTACTTGTACCATTATTAAACCTATTAGCCCTCCAAAAATAGAAAGTAAGATAGACTCAAAAAGAAATTGAAATAATATAAATCTACGCTTTGCTCCTAGTGCTTTTTGTATACCTATAAGGTTGGTACGTTCTTTCACACTCACAAACATAATATTTGCGATACCAAAACCTCCTACTAGAAGTGAAAAACCACCTATACCCCACCCTACTAATGTAAGTATGCTTATTATACCATCTATAGCATCTGCAAAGCCGCTCAACCTATTAATAAAAAAATTGCTATCATCTCCAGATTTTATAGAGCGACCTTGCCTCATTTTTTGTTCGGTAAGTGCATAGAGTTCATCTGGATCACCTCCCTCCTCTGGGATAATTGTTATGGTAGGAAATGTAGATCTGTTATTATCTCCATATATTCGACGTATGATATTTACTGGCACTACTAATTTTTCGTCTTTAGAATCTCCAAAGGCATTTATGCCCTCTTTCTTAAGTACCCCTATAATCGTAAACTTTCTACTTAATGTTTTTACTTGCTTACCTACTGGGTTTACTCCTACACCAAAAAGATTATCTCTCAATATAGATCCTATCACGGCAACAGGCGCACCATTAACAGACTCCCGCTCATTAAAAAAACGACCATCCTCAAACTCTAACCTCTCAATATCATATAATCCTTCTGTAGCATTATCTATTCTAACACTTTCTATAACCGTGCCTTCGTAGCTTACTTTTTGAGCAGCCACGTTCATCGAGTAGTTTATTGCACCTAGACCGGGAAGGTTACGTTGTAAGTTTTGGTAATCATCATAAGTTACAAGTGGAAAGCGCTCCCTTTTCCAGCGTGGCACCTCACTAGGACCAAAAGAAATATGACAAATTATCATTGAGTTAGAATCTAGGGAAGATAGGCTTCCCTTTATATCTTTCTCAAGTGAATCTACAGCGGCAAGTACCCCTATAATAGAAAAGATTCCTACCGTTACACCCATTAGTGAAAGAAAGGTACGGGTCTTATTATTGCGCAAGGCATTTACAGCAAATCTAAAACTCTCCCCTAAGGCTCGAAAATATATAAGCATTGATTGATTTTATCTAAAGATACGAGTAAGACGTCACTCGAGATAAATTGTTACAAAGTAGTTCCATTTTGTTAATAGAAAGCGTTAACAAAAAGTGTTGAAATTGCTATTTTTGACACTTCAAAATCCCATATGCAAGGGAGGACACAAAATCTATCAATAATCTCACAATGAGCACAACAAAAAAAATAGGCGCAGCCCTTATTTCAGTATTTCACAAAGACGGCCTTGCCCCTATCGTTCAGAAACTTCACGAGTACGGAGTAACCCTTTATTCTACAGGAGGGACTGAAAAATTTATTAAAGATTTAGGTATCCCTGTGGTACCGGTAGAAGATGTGACTTCTTACCCATCTATACTAGGTGGTCGTGTTAAAACATTACACCCTAAAGTTTTTGGAGGGATTCTTAACCGTCAGGATCACGATGGTGATGTAAAAGAGATGGCAGAGTATGAAATCCCACAACTTGACCTAGTTATTGTTGATTTATACCCTTTTGAAAAAACAGTTGCATCTGGAGCACCAGAGCAAGACATTATAGAAAAAATAGATATAGGTGGTATCTCACTTATACGCGCCGCTGCAAAAAACTTTAAAGACACACTTTGTGTATCTTCTATGGAAGACTATGCAGAGGTACTAGACATTATTACAAACGGTAATGGTAGCACAACAATGGTAGAGAGAAAACGCTTTGCTGCCAAAAGCTTTGCTGTATCATCTCATTATGACACTGCTATCTTTAATTACTTTAATGCAGATCACGAGATACCAGCACTTAAACTAAGTGCAAATAATGGTAAGACCTTACGTTACGGAGAAAACCCACACCAAAAGGGATTCTTCTTTGGAGATTTTGACGAAGTTTTTGACAAGCTACACGGTAAAGAGCTTTCATATAACAACCTTCTTGATGTAGATGCAGCCGTAAATCTTATTTCAGAATTTCAGGGAGAGGCACCTACCTTTGCCGTACTAAAACATAATAACGCTTGTGGCTTTGCACAACGTGACACTATGCACCAAGCTTATGTAGATGCACTTGCTGGTGACCCTACATCTGCTTTTGGAGGTGTACTTATTGCAAACGGTGAGATAGATGAGCCTACCGCTCAAGAGATTCATAAATTATTTTGTGAAGTCGTAATTGCACCATCATTTACACCAGAAGCTTTAGAAATTCTTAAAGGAAAGAAAAACCGCATCCTTCTTACTTTAAAAAACATTGCACTACCAGAGATGATGGTACGCACTTGTCTTAACGGGACACTTTTACAAGATCGTGACCATAAAACAGACACCGCTGTAGATCTTACTAATGCTACAAACACGCAGCCTACAGAAAAGGAACTAGAAGACTTACTGTTTGCATCAAAAATTTGTAAACACACTAAGTCTAACACTATCGTACTTGCAAAAAATAAACAACTTTGCGCAAGTGGTACTGGGCAAACATCACGTGTAGATGCATTAAGACAAGCTATTGAAAAAGCAACATCCTTTGGCTTTGACCTTCAGGGATCTGTGATGGCTAGCGATGCATTTTTTCCTTTCCCAGATTGTGTAGAAATCGCAGATAAAGCAGGGATTACTGCCGTGATACAACCAGGTGGATCAATAAAAGATCAACTTACCGTAGACTATTGTAACGAAAACAACGTATCTATGGTAATGACGGGAACACGTCACTTTAAACATTAATAATAAAAAGGGTTAGTATTACGCTTTCGCGAAAGCGTGATGTTAACCCTAATATTTGTACTTTTAAGCAGCACGCTTAAAAACTAACGCATAACGCTTTGATTACCCTATGGGATTTTTTGATTTTTTAACTGAGAATATTGCAATTGACCTTGGTACTGCCAACACGTTGATTATACACAATGATAAAGTAGTAGTAGATAGTCCATCTATAGTTGCTCGAGACCGCACGACAAAAAAGATTATTGCCGTAGGTAAAGAAGCTGCTCAAATGCAAGGTAAAACTCACGAAAATATCAAAACCATACGCCCTCTTAAGGATGGAGTAATTGCAGATTTTGATGCCAGTGAGCAGATGATTGCAATGTTTATCAAAGAAATACCAGCACTTAAAAAGAAATTATTTCCACCTGCATTGCGTATGGTAATCTGTATACCTTCTGGAATTACAGAGGTAGAGATGAGAGCAGTAAAGGAAAGTGCAGAGCGTGTAAACGGTAAAGAAGTATATCTTATACACGAGCCTATGGCAGCCGCTATAGGTATAGGTGTAGATATTATGCAACCTAAAGGTAATATGATTGTAGATATAGGTGGGGGTACGACAGAGATTGCCGTAATTGCACTAGGAGGTATTGTATGTGATAAATCTGTAAAAATTGCAGGTGATGTATTTACAAACGATATTATCTACTATATGCGCACCCAGCACAACCTTTATGTAGGAGAGCGCAGTGCCGAAAAAATAAAAATACAAATAGGTGCCGCTACCGAAGATCTTGAAGTACCGCCAGAAGAGATGAGTGTACAGGGTCGTGACTTACTAACTGGTAAGCCTAAGCAGGTACAAATAAGCTTTAGAGAGATTGCAAAGGCATTAGATAAATCTATACTCCGTATAGAAGATGCTGTAATGGAAACATTATCACAAACACCTCCAGAACTCGCTGCAGATATTTATAATACGGGTATTTACCTAGCAGGTGGTGGATCTATGCTACGTGGTCTTGACAAGCGTCTTTCTCAAAAAACAGACCTTCCAGTTTATATTGCAGAAGATCCACTTAGAGCTGTGGTAAGAGGTACAGGTATATGCTTGAAAAATCTAGCTAAGTATAAGAGCGTTCTCATAAAATAGAAATCTCTTAAGATATGCAACAGATTATCAATTTTTTGATCAGGAATAAAAACTTCCTGCTGTTTGCTTTTTTACTAATGCTGTCTCTTGTATTTACCATACAGTCACACTCGTATCATCGTAGTAAGTTTGTAAACTCTGCAAACTGGTTTACGGGAGGAATATATGGCTCTGTAAGTAGTGTGCAAGATTATTTTAATCTCAAAACCTACAACCAGCAGTTATTAGAAGAAAATGCACGTTTAAGAACTATAGTGAGCGCCACAAAAACTGGCAATGAATCTATAGACCCCCTTACAGCAGCAAATTCTCCTATCCCAGCAGATAGCACAGTGCAATATGCTTACAACCCGGCTAAAGTTATAAATAACAACTACGCAAAGACTGACAACTTTATCACCTTAAAAGGAGGGGGTTCTAGTAATATCAAAAAAGACCAAGGTGTGATTACGAGCCAAGGTATTGTAGGTATAATAGATAATACATCATCAAGTTATAGTACAGTGCTGTCTATACTTAATTCCAACTTTACTACGCAAGTAAAATTAAAAGGCTCTGAACATTTTGGGACACTACAATGGGATGGTAAAAGCCCTAATGTCGTTCAAGTAATAGATATGCAACAGCAGGCACCTGTTACAAAAGGAGATACGATTGAGACGAGTGGGAAATCGGCAATTTTCCCGAAAGGGATACCTGTAGGTGTGGTACAAGATTACACGCTAGATAGTAGTAAAAACTTTTACACACTATCTGTAAAGCTTATGAATGATATGACCAGCCTAGGTCACGTTTATGTTATAGAAAACAAGGCAAGGGTAGAGATTGAACAATTAGAAAACGAGAACTATGAAGAATAATGTTCTCAAAAATATCGTGCGCTTTGTAGCGCTTATGTTTGTGCAAATCTACTTGTTTAATCACATAAACTTTTTGGGCTACATTAATCCGTATCCATATGTGTTGTTCCTTTTAGTATTCCCGTTTACTGCAAATAGGTCTCTATACATATTTATAGCATTTTTAACGGGTCTCACTATGGATATGTTTGGAAACAGTGGTGGTATACACGCTGCGGCTTGTTTATTTCTTGCATATTTAAGACCTCTCACATTACGATTTGCTTTTGGGGTGAGTTATGAATATAATGCCATTAAGCTATCTAAAGTGAGTTTATACGGCCGTTTTGTCTATATATCCATATTGGTTTTTACGCATCATCTTGTTTTATTTTTACTTGAAGTTTTTAACATAAGTAACATACTCTACACCCTAAACAAAACGTTAGTCACTAGTATCTTTACAATCATACTTTGTATTGTATTTAATATCCTTTTCAGCCGACGTATTGAATGAGAAAAGCCTTATTACTTTTTATTGTATTAACGACTGGTATTCTATTTGTATCCAGACTCTTTTACCTGCAAGTTTATGATACTTCTGCAGCCGTATTATCTGAGAGTAATGCTATAAAGAAGCAGTATGAAATCCCACAACGAGGTCGTATTTATGACCGTAATGGCGAGTTATTGGTATCTAACCAGCCTTCTTACGATCTTATGGCGATACCACGTGAGGTAAAACCTTTTGACACCTTACAGCTTTGTAAGCTGCTTAATATCACAAAAGAAAAGCTTGTAAAGCAATTAGACAAAGCCCGTAAATATTCTCCTAGACATCCCTCTGTAATTGTACCTACAATGTCTCAAGGTGAATTTGCTTACTTAGGTGAGCAAATGCGTAAGTATGAAGGGTTCTTTATACAAAAGAGATCGCTTAGAGATTATCAAGTAGATTATGGTGCAAACTTTTTAGGCTATATACAAGAAGTGCATCAAGGTATTATAGATGAAAATCCTTATTACACGGGAGGTGACCTTATAGGTAGGCAAGGAGTTGAGGAGCAGTATGAAGATATTTTACGGGGAGAAAAAGGTATTAAATATCTACAGAAAGACCGTTTTAATCGAGTAATAGGGCCGTATAAGGATGGATCACTTGACAAAGAGCCTGTAGAGGGAAAAAACATACACCTTACTATAGATGCAGAGTTACAAAAGTATGGTCAAAAACTTATGAAGGGTAAGCGAGGTGGTATAGTCGCTATTGAGCCTTCTACAGGGGAAATACTGGCACTTATCACTGCGCCAAATTATGACCCTGCTCTTATGGTGGGGCGTGAGCGTTCTAAAAATTACTCTCTTTTAAAAAGTGACTCTATTGCAAAACCACTTTATGATAGAGCTTTGCAAGGAGAATATGCACCAGGATCTCCTTTTAAAGCGCTCACTGGGCTTATAGCTCTTCAAGAAGACGCTATGGATATAGACGAAAAGGTATACTGCCACGGCGGTATGCGTTATGGTAGAAACAGAAACTTTGGATGTCACCATCACCGCAGCCCTGTGAGTATGGTAGATGGCATTGCATACTCGTGCAATGCATATTTTGGTACCGCATATCTCAATACCATAAATAAATATGACACCCCACAAGAAGGTATAACAGTCTGGGAAAAGCACCTCAAAAGTTTTGGGCTAGGTAACTATATGGGTTATGACTTACCCATAGGTAAACGTGGACTCATACCTACTGCAAAAATGTATAACAGAACATACAACTACCCAAAAAGAAGGTGGGGTGCTGCAGCTACGCTATCTAACTCTATTGGTCAAGGTGAGGTACTTATGACACCTGTACAAATGGCTCACTTTACAGCTACTATAGCAAATAGAGGCTGGTATTACAAACCTCATATTCTCAAAAAAATTGAAGGTACAGATACTATCCCACAAGACTTTACTACAAAAAAATACACTACTATTGACCCACAGCATTATGAGCCTATTATACAAGGTCTTAATGATGTGTACAATTACGGAACGGCAGCTAGCCTTAAAGTACCAGGAATAGAAATTTCTGGTAAAACAGGAACGGCAGAAAATTATACTCGTATAGATGGTAAACGAGTCCAACTTACAGACCACTCTACGTTTGTAGCATTTGCTCCTAGAGAAAACCCAAAAATAGCCATCGCCATTTTTGTAGAAAATGGATACTGGGGCTTTAGATACGGAGGGCGTATCGCATCACTTATGATTGAAAAATACATTAATAAAGAAGTGACTCGCAAAGACCTAGAAAACTGGATACTCACCCACTCTCTAGAAGAAGAATATGCAAAACCACTAAGTGGCGAACCGTTTAGAATTAATTATTAATGAGTAAATTTTCCCGTAACGTAGGCAGTTTTGACTGGGTGCTCATTGTGCTTTATCTTGCTCTAATCAGTATAGGCTGGGTAAACATCTACTCGGCGTCTTATGATCCTACGGTAGAAAGCTTTTTTAGTTTAGAAAATCTATACAGTAAGCAACTACTATGGATTCTACTAGGATTCCTTATCATCTCATTTATACTCTTTTTAGAATCTAAATTTTTTGAACGATTCTCAAGTGTTATTTATATCGCCTCCCTGCTCTCATTATTACTTCTATTTGTTTTTGGAAAAACTATTTCTGGGGCTACCAGTTGGTACAACCTTGGTTTTATGAGTTTACAACCCAGTGAGTTTGCAAAAGCCGCAACCGCACTTGCGCTTGCAAAATACCTAAGTGATATACAAACTAATATAAAGACCGTACGTGATCAAGTAAGAGCACTAGCAATTATAGCGCTTCCTGCTTTGATAATTATCCCGCAACCAGACCCTGGTAGTGCACTTGTATATGCAGCGTTTATATTCCCTTTATATAGAGAAGGACTTGCTGCCAGTTACCTCATTCTAGGAGCGTCATCTATCACCTTATTTGTCCTGACCTTATTAATTGGACCTTTATACGTAGCTCTTGCCGTATTACTTATTGCTGCTTTTCTATTTTATAAAAACAGAAAACGAAGACCATCAAAACGTCTTTATCTGGGTATTACCCTTGTGGCTTGCCTCTTTGCCTTTTCTGTAAACTACATTTTTGAAAACATTTTTGAACAACGACATAGAGATCGTTTTAACATCGTACTGGGTAAAGAAGTAGATGCAAAAAGTATAGGATATAACACACAACAAAGCGAGATTGCTATAGGAAACGGAGGCTGGTTTGGCCGTGGCTTTTTAGAAGGCACGCAGACTAAAGGAAAATTTGTTCCAGAGCAACACACAGACTACATATTTTCTACCGTAGGTGAAGAGTGGGGCTTCTTAGGAAGCACACTAGTTATCGGGCTTTTTATCCTACTTATCTTAAGAATAATTCAACTTTCAGAAAAGCAAAAAAATGACTTCTCTCGTATTTATGGTTATAGTGTAGCCGGTATCTTGTTTATACACTTTGTTGTAAACATAGGTATGGTAGTAGGGCTGCTTCCTACTGTGGGTATACCGCTTCCCTTTTTTAGTTATGGAGGTTCTGGTCTTTGGGGCTTTACAGTACTGCTCTTTATCTTTGTAAAACTAGATGGAAATCGAGTAAATGAGTGGTAGGTTATTCCGCTTTCGCGAAAGCGTAACTTTTATATCTAAAAAAAGCGAGCATTACTGCTCGCTTTTTTTAGATGCTAGATGAGACTAGTTATTGTCATCATCTCCATTATAATCATCTGTTCCTTCTATCTCTTCTTCTATTTCTTGTCCAGCATTTTCGATAGCATCTTCCGTTTCTTCGGCTGCGTTTTCTATTGCGTCACCAGCTTCTTCAAGACCATTTTCAATGTCTTCTCCGACTGCATCTGCAGAGTTTTCTACTTTATCTTGAGTTGTTTCTCTACAAGATATTGTTGAGAATGTAAAACCTATTAATGCTAGTACTATAACTACTTTTTTCATAATAATAATTGTTTATTGGTTAGAGTGTAAAATTACGAGTTAAGTATCTCGCGCTGTGTTAATGAGTAGTTACAATAAACTTATATAATTCACAATTTTAAACTTAATATCAGATACCTTTGCGCCAAAATTTAAGACTTGCTAAGAGGAGTAATTTATATGCTTATTGCCGCATTCGCTTTTTCGTGGATGAATTTACTGGCAAAATATCTTGAAGATTTTCATCCTTTGCAGGTTGTCTTTTTTAGATGTGTAGGGACATTTATTTTCATATTTCCATATATGATTATCAAGAAGGTACCTATACTAGGAAGTAATAAACTCTGGCTAAGTGCAAGAGGTTTTTTAAGCTTTGCTTCGCTTGCCTTATACTTTGTGGTCATACAACGCATACCGCTAGGATCTGCCGTGGCACTGCGCTATACAGCACCTATTTTTAGCGCCATATTTGCATTACTATTTCTTAAAGAGAAAGTTAAAACCTGGCAATGGGCAGCGCTTACACTCTCTGTGGTAGGTGCATTTATCCTTAAAGGGGTTGACTTTAGAATAGATACACTAAGTTTTGTTCTGGTTATCATTTCTTCTATTCTAGTAGGTGGTGTGTTTACTATAGTGCGCTATCTAGGCTCTCGCGAGCACTACCTTACTATTATTAATTACTTTATGGTCTTTTCTATAGTAGGGAGTTTATTTTTTATACAACACTGGCGTATGCCCGTGGGTGTAGAGTGGTGGTATGTGTGTGGCATAGGTGTTTTTGGACTTTTTGGACAAATCTTTCTCACTCGCTCTTTCCAACTGGCAGACACGGCAACTGTGGCTCCTATAAAATATATGGAGCTTGTGTATGCTTTAATCTTTGGCTACTTCCTTTTTGGAGAGACGTATGCTGGTCTTCCGGTGTTTGGTATGACTTTACTGGTACTTGGAATGCTCTGGAATGTGTGGATAAAAAGAAAGGGGTAGTAGTACGCTTTCGCGAAAGCGTAAAAAAAAGCGAACCCTAATTAAAGAATCCGCTTTGTTTTTAAAATATATAGTTTCTTAATCCTTTACCGTTTGTTTTTTCTCATTAAGTAATATAGGTGTGCCGTACCCTAGTTGCTCGAGTTTATCCATTTGTGTTTTCTTATCTCCTACTACGAGATAAATCATTTTATCTGGATTAAGGTACTGCGCAGATAGTTTTTTAATTTCGGCTACTGTCATATTTTCAACTATAGTCTGGCGCTCTTTTACATAATCTGGAGAGATGCCTAGGTTTGCTATATCATCTAGCATATTAAGTTTTGCTCCTATAGTTTCAAAAGCACGCGCCTGGCTTTTAAGCAAGAAACTTTTTGATACATCTAGATCATCTTCTGTAAAATTCTTTCCGTAGTTTTTTAAAATATCCTTTACGAGCGCTGTAGACTCATAGGTTACATTAGATCGTACACCACTTGAGATTGAGAAAGCACCTGGCAATGTAGAACCAGAAAAACGAGATCTAATACCATAAGTATAACCTTTCCCTTCTCTAAGCTCTTGAGTGAGCTGTGAGGCAAAGCCTCCACCACCTAGACGGTAGTTCATCATTTGAGCTGGATAAAAATTTGGGTCTGTCTCTGCCATTGCTGGATAGCCAAATCTCAATACAGATTGCTTTGCATCTGGCACATCATAAAAATATACATTAGACTGCTCTGGAGCTTGAGGTACCACTGGTGTAGGTATGATCACCTCTCTGGCCTCCCAATTATCATTAAGCCCAGCAAGAGCGTTTGTAGCTTTACCCTCATCTATAGCTCCTACAACTTGTAGCTTTGTCACAGTAGGCGAAATATTATTAGTATAGAATGTTTTAAGGTCTTCTAGTGTTATAGACTTTACAGAAGCTGGTGTACCTAGCGTGTTTTGTGCAAGTAGGC
Organism: Dokdonia donghaensis DSW-1; assembly: GCF_001653755.1. Classification (GTDB taxonomy): domain Bacteria; phylum Bacteroidota; class Bacteroidia; order Flavobacteriales; family Flavobacteriaceae; genus Dokdonia; species Dokdonia donghaensis. The sequence goes on from NZ_CP015125.1 coordinate 50,106, forward strand.
TATTTTTACCATAGATTAATTTATCAAACTCTATAGCAGCTATACTATTTGGGTTTGCCTGCTGTTGCTCAAGACGGCTAAGGGTGCTTTGCTTTAAAAGCTCAAACTCTGTCTCATCCCATCTAGGCTCAAGTAAAATCTCTTGTACAAGTGCTATGGTTTTATCATAATTTTTGGCAAGTGTGGTACCTCCTATGTATACATTTTCTTTATCTGTATAGGTATAAATACTTGCACCTAGACTTTCTATTTCATTTTCTAGCTGTGCGGTTGTTTTTGTTGCAGTACCTTTCATAAGTAAATCTGCAAGTAAGTTTGAAACTCCTACTTTTTTAATATCCTCAAGTAGTAAACCACCGCGTATATTTATTTGAAATTGTACTAGCGGCACCTCGCTATTTTCTATACCATACACTTTAAGTCCAGAAGAGAGCGTTTCTTCCCACACAGTAGGAGCGTTTATTTGTGGCGTGTCACCATATGGCGGCTCCTTAGATCTATCAAAAGACGACGGTGTACGCTCATACTCTGCTGCTATACTGGCGTCAAAGGACTCCTCTGCGCCCTCTACTATTTTTTCTTCTACCACTTGTGCAAGTTGAGAATCTTCTAATATGAGGTCTGTTTGCCCCTTAGGAACAAAACTAGTGGATATATAATTTTTGCCTTTTATGTAGGTTTCATAAACGCGTTGTACATCTTCTTTTGTGACTGCGAGTATACGCTTTACATCTTCTGCAATATAACCAGGGTCACCTGCAAAAATCTCATATTGCGCTAGCTGAAATCCTTTACCTAGCACACTAGAAAGACCATTGTAAAACTGAGTTTCTTGACCAGCTTTAATACGATCAAGGTCTTTTTGTGAGATACCCTCTAGTTCAAATTTTGTAAAAGCTTCATTAACTCCCACAAGTACATCATCTAGATCTTTACCTGGGTATGCGTTTATACTTAACGAAAACTCACCAGCAAGCTCAGACCCATAATTATACATTTGTACACCAGCCGTAAGCTGCTTGTTATCTATAAGAATTTTATTAAAAGGAGCATTCTTACCTTCTGCTAGATATGCAGACAGTACATCTAGTGCATAAGAGTCCTTATCATAGTTAGGCACCGTAGGCCAGGTCATTGTAAGCTGTGGGAGGCGAGCAAAATTATCTTCATAATATAATCGTTTTGTTGTTTCAACCTGTACAGGTTGCTTCTCCATAGTTGGGATTTCTTCACCTCTAGGGATTTCTCCAAAATACTTTTCTACCCACTCCTTAGTCTGAGCGATATCAAAATCTCCCGCTATAGTAAGTGTCGTATTATTAGGAGTATACCAGCGATTATAAAAATCTTTTACATCTTGTAACGTAGCATTTTGCAAGTCTTCTAGTGAGCCTATTACTTGCCAGTTATATGGGTGACCCTCTGGGTATAAATTTTTACCTACCACATAGCGAGCGTGACCATAAGGCCTGTTATCTACAGACTGCCTTTTTTCATTTTTTACTACTTGTTTTTCTTTTGCCAGTACTGGATCTGTCACCGTATTTATGAAGAAGCCAAGCTTATCTGCCTCTGCCCAAATCATTTTTTCTAAAGCATCTTTTGGTACTGTCTGAAAGTAGTTTGTACGATCACGACTTGTAGATCCATTTGCACCAGAACCACCTATGCGAGCACTCATAGCATCTAGCCCACCTTTACCTAAGTTTTCAGATTCTAAAAACAACAGGTGTTCAAATAAATGAGCAAATCCCGTACGCCCTTCTATCTCTCTGGCAGAACCTACGTGTGCCGTAAGTGCAACTGCCACCACAGGGTCTGAGGTGTCTTGATGAAGTATAACAGTAAGACCATTATCTAAAGTAAACTTCTCAAAAGGAACTTCAAATTGTGAGTTTTCCGCTTTCGCGAAAGCGGTATCACTCCCACCCTCTTCCTTACAAGAAAGGGCACTTATTACTAAAAAACTTAGAGCTAAAAGACGCGTGATTTTCATCAAAAAATAGATTAAAATTTAAGCATTCAAGATAGCTAAAAATTAAAGACAAGTGTAAACAGATAGTGTTAAGAGAAAAGTCAAAAATCTAATGCTGTTGATAACTTAAAAATAGCTCTCAATACTAAAATTAGGAATATTTCCATAATTTTGGATAAATTCTAATTTTATGCAACGCACAATAATACATTTTGACCTAGACACTTTTTTTGTGTCTTGTGAGCGCAGGCTAGATAGTAGACTTATGGGAAAGCCTGTAATAGTAGGCGGCACAGGTGATCGTGGTGTGGTAAGTGCTGCAAGCTACGAGGCGCGCTCTTATGGTGTACACAGCGCGATGCCTATAAAAGCTGCAAAGCAATTATGCCCTAACGGTATTTATATAAGAGGTAATGGCGGTACCTATTCAAAAATGTCTAAGGAGGTAACAGAAATTTTACAAGAAGAGCTTCCCGTGCTAGAAAAAGCAAGTGTAGATGAGTTTTATGGAGATCTTACGGGTATGGATAGATTTCATAATGCTTATAAATACTCAAAAGAGTTGAGACAGCGTGTGATGAGAGAAACAGGCTTGCCCATATCTTTTGGAATGTCTCCTAATAAAACGGTCTCAAAAGTCGCAACGGGTGAGGCAAAACCTAATAATGAGATTAAGGTAGACCCTGGTTATGAAAAAACTTTTCTCGCTCCCTTATCTATAAAAAAAATTCCCTCTGTAGGGCAAAAAACCTTTATTCAATTTTGTAATCTAGGAGTACGCACGGTAGACCTTGTACAACAAATGCCGGTAGAGATGATGACTGCCGTTTTCGGTAAAAACGGACGTATTATATGGGAGCGATGTAACGGTATAGATAATAGCCCTATAATAGCATATCACGAGCGTAAGTCTATATCTAGCGAGCGCACCTACGGGCAAGACACTACAGATATAACAAAGCTACATACCACCATAAGTGCAATGGCAGAGAATCTTGCTTTCCAACTTAGACGTGGCAATAAGTTAACCTCTGTGGTGACTGTAAAAGTGAGGTACTCAGATTTTCAAACTTACTCAAAACAAATACGCATTCCCTACACCGCTGCAGATCATATTTTAATCCCAAAAGCTATGGAGCTTTTTAAAAACCTCTATAACAGACGGATGCTTATACGTCTTGTAGGTGTACGATTTTCTGGACTTACAGAGGGTCATTATCAAATAGACCTTTTTGAAAACACAAATAAAACGGTTAATCTTTACAAAGCTATGGATGCCCTGAGAGATAAATATGGAGACCACACTGTAAGACGTGCAAATACTATAGGAGATGGCTCCAGAACTATAGGTAATCAAGGCAACCCCTTTAATGGGCAACCACCTATTCTTCTCGCTCACAGACACCAGTAATTTTTAATCCCCATTTAAAATGTATCTTAATAATCACTCATTCTACAGCCTTCGTTATGGCACTATCTCAGAAGTAGAGCTTGTAGATCTTGCTGCAAAACAAGGTTTGGCTTGCTTTGCCCTCACAGATATTAATAACACCTCTGGATGTCTAAGCTTTATAAAAAACGCACAAGAAAAAGGAATTAAACCTATAGTGGGAGTAGATTTTAGAAATGGTAACCACCAGTGTTATATCACCCTAGCAAAAAACAATAATGGCTTTTTAGAAATTAATAACTTTCTATCTCACCACCTTCATCACAAAACTAGCTTTCCATACCATAGCCCCATTTTCAAAGACGTAATCACTATATATCCATTTGAAAACGTTCTAGAACTAGAAAAAACAACTTTTAGTGATAATGAGTATATAGGTATTACCCACAAAAACCTTAATAAACTACGTTTCTCGCCACTTAGCAAGCTTACTCATAAACTTGTAATGTTACATACGGTAAGCTTTCGCGATAAGCAAGATTTTAACACGCACAGACTACTACGTGCTATAGATAAGAATATGCTTTTGAGTATGCTGCCTAAAAAAGAGGAAGGGCATCCAGAGCATACGTTTATAGAAGCTAAGGATTTACGACTACAATTTTCTCAATACCCTCACCTACTATCTAATGCAGAGCATATACTTAAAAGTTGCAGCATATATTTTAATTTTAAAAAAGGAAAACCCTCTCAAAATTTAACCACGCTTTTAGGTAGTGAAGAGAGAGATTATAAAAAGCTCGTGGCGCTTTGTAAAAAAGGATTACCAGAGCGATATAAGGATAATATTACATATGCAGTAAAACGGAGACTAGTAAAAGAACTTTCCCTTATAAGGCAGCAAAAGTATGTAGCCTTCTTTCTCATAAACTGGAAAATTATTGAGTATGCTCGTAGTAAGGATTACTTTTATGTAGGTCGTGGTAGTGGTGCAAATAGTATTGTTGCTTACCTATTGCGCATAACAGATGTAGACCCCATTGAGCTAGATTTATATTTTGAGCGATTTATGAATCTCTATCGCGCTACGCCACCAGATTTTGACATAGACTTTTCTACCTGGGATCGTGAGGATGTGACGAGATATATTTTTGAAGAATTTGGCTCAAAAGCACAAGTAGCACTACTAGGCGCTTACGTTACCTTTAAGCATAGTGGAGCTGTAAGGGAGCTGGGTAAAGTCTTTGGTTTGCCTAAATTTGAGATAGATAAATTAAGTAAAGGACGTTATAACAGTAGTCAGCTAGACAACATAAAAAAAACTATTATAAAGTACGCTCAAATACTGCACGGCAAACCTAATTACACAAGTATTCACGCAGCAGGAATTTTAATATCACAGCATCCCACGCATTACTTCTCTGCAACAAACCTTCCTCCTAAAGGTTTTCCCACCGTACAATTTGATATGCACATTGCAGAAGATGTGGGTCTATACAAATTTGATATTCTGGGTCAACGTGGCCTCGG